>MGPS01000073.1 GCA_001797495.1 Deltaproteobacteria bacterium GWC2_42_11 | reverse complement strand
CTTTCTTTTAATATTGCATTCGTAGTTATGTCCCCTGAGCCTATATCCTCTTTAAGGGCGGTTTTGATGATGTTTTTAATTTTGTGACTGGATAATTTAATCTGGAAATTTCGCACACAGGAAGCATATCAAAACAGACGCTCCAAAAGCAATTTAGAAATAACTTTAGATGCGGCTCACGAATTCAGGCCTGTAATTTTGACTTTTGACTTTTGAATTTTGAATTTGTATTTCACTCCAACTTAAAACTAATATCTATCTCCATTGCCATTTCTTTGCCATTTAATTCATCAGGTCTCGGGTTGAAAGGCGCTGCCTTCATAATTGCCTCGCATGCTGCCTTGTTCAAAACATCGCAGTGGCAGGGTTTGGTAACCTTTACATCGTTCACGCTGCCGTCAGGCTGGATAGTGAATTTTACTCCGACAACTCCTTCATAACCCCTCTGCCTTGCCCATCTTGGATAGAACTTTGCCCTCTCTATCTTTGTCCTGACCATTGTTTTGAATAACTTAAGTTCATCCTCTGTGCCCTTGCCTGTCCCGCCTTCAAGCCCGTATTTTGAGCCTGCATGCTCCTGCGGTTTTGCTTCTGCTGCAATCTGTTTATTTGTTGAAACTACCGGGGCTTCATTTATGCGGCTTACGCCATCCGCTGCCTTAATAACTGTATCAGCGCTTTTAAGAGTATCTGCTGTTTTAATATTGCTGCTTTCAACAGCAGGTTTTGCAAACGGAGGAGGCAGTTCAACATTTTTGGCAGTATTCGCTTTTTCAACAGGCTCTTCCTTTTTTTCAACAGAGGGCAGTGGAGGCTGCTCAACCTTTGCCTCCTGCGACTTAACCTCTTCCCTTTTTTCAACAGGAGGAATTTCCTTTTTTATTTCTTCAACCTTTTCTATCTTTCTTTCAGGCAGAGGTTTGGGCTTTTCTCTCTTTTCCTCTGTCTGAGGCTCTGCAACAACCTCTTTTTCTACAGGTATCTTTAGAACCTCAACGGCTGTTATATCCATTACAGTCTCTTTTACATTTGGCAGATATGCTGCAATGGAAAACAGCATAGCGCTGTGAAACATAATGGATATAATAAGAGGCAACTTTAAATTGTTACTCTGCATATTGCTTTCTCCAGAAATATTGTCAACCCAAACCTCGCCGCCTGTCTGTGTTTACTGCTTGTATGTGGCATGACATGCCACGCATTTTTGAAGCATGCTGCTCAAAGAAGAGAGAGATTTCTTTAAATCTTTTTCCTTCAGAACATCACCGAGTCTGTCACCGCTTTCATGAAAAGCAAATCCCATTTTTCTAAACCCTTCATTTTCAAACATATTGCACATCTTTTTCATATCTTCTGTTAACCCCAATTTTTCACGGGCTGTTCTTGATGCGGCGTCAAAATTGCCGGCGCTTAGATAATTTACTATTTCCTGCACTGCCTGCAGATGATTTCTCATGTTCTGCAACTGATGTTCTTTCATCATTGGAGGCAGATTAAGAGACACCCTTTTATCAGAATCGCCGCTCTGTTTCTGCTGTATCTTGTCATGTGTCATTTCGTGTCTGTCAGCAGCGAAGGATATTTGGAATGCAGAGTGCATTACCGCCAAAAATAGCGTTACGGGTACTATTTGTTTAATCAAGAATTTCATTTTTATCATCCTCCTGTTTAGTTTTTTCCTTTGTTGCTATCGCAAGTTTTGTTACGCCGGAAAGTTTGATTTCATCCATTACCTCCACAACCCTGCCGTGCATGACCTCTTCATCAGCATTGATAATCACAAGCGTTTCAGGGTCTTTTGAAGCCTCTGCAACAAGCGCGCCGCGCAGTTCATGGATGCTCACCTCTTTTTTATTGAGATATACCTTGCCATCTTTTGCTATGGTTACATTTACATTTTCTTGAATGTCTTTCTTGACAGCAGAAGCCTTCGGCAGATTAACAGGCATCCCCTTCATAACAGTCATTGAGAGCGTTGCTATCATAAAAAAGACCAATAAAAAGAACATTGTGTCTATCATCGGGATGATTTCTATACGAGCCTTTTTCTTTGTTTTTATAAATGACCTTACCCTCATAATTAACCCCTTTGCAGATGACTGCCCGCAGTTTCCGTCACATGTGAAACAGCCATGCCTGTCCCCTGATTAGGTCGTTCAGGGACAGGTTTTTTCTGTCTGACTAAAATCAGTTCAAGTCTTGTTGCATAGTATTCCATCTCTTCAACGGTCTTCTCAACCTTTGTCAAAAAAAAGTTGTATGGAACAAGCGTTGTGATTGCAACGGCAAGTCCTGTTGCAGTCGCAATCAGCGCCTCTGCAACGCCTCCTGTAACAGCATGGGGCTGTCCAAGCCCTGCCAAAGACATAACATCGAACGACCTTACCATGCCGATTATTGTGCCGAGAAGTCCGAGCAGAGGCGCAAGGGTTATAATTGTATCCATTGCAGGAAGGTATCTTTTCATCTTAATCACCTCTTCTGTCGCAACTGATTCCATTGCAATATCTGCTGAAGAATTTTTATTTTCAATGCCTGCTGCAAGCATTGTAATCAAAGATGATTTGATTGCCTTTGCCTTTTCCATCCCCTCTTTTTCCTTGCCTGTCTCAACGAGTTTTAAAAATTCTATTGCAGTGATCCCCTTTCTCTGCCTTAGCCAGAACAAACCCCTGTCTATTATGACTGCGAATGATATGACAGAGCATAAAATCAGCGGGAGCATCACAAAACCGCCTTTTGCTATGATTTCAAACATTGAAACCTCCTGTAAAATGTCGTTATACGTTAGCGTGAAAAAAACAAAATCTTTTACGTATAACGCATCACGCGCACGCATCACGGATTTTCTATTTTGCCTATTTTTACCACCGTTTTCGTAAACCTTATCTCATCCTGTGACCATGCAGTTAAAATATTTCCGTTTTTATCAATTATAACCACAGGGTCATGTGATTTGCGGACACCGTCATTGAGTTGAACCGGCTCTGAAAGTTTCTCTCCGTCAAAGTATCTGAAAAAGATTTTACTGAATACAGGCGTTGTCTCCTCCCATGTGAAAAGAACCTTGCCGTCTCTGCTTACTGTCAATTTCGGGTGGTCTGGAAATACCATCTTTGAACTATTTACCTGCATTCTTTTTGAAAATGTCTTTGCATTATCCTTTGAAACCGCAAAATAAACTGAAGGCACGCCTTCCGCACCCTCTGTGTACCATGTAATGTAAAGGAAACCGTTTTGAGCAGTTCCTAATGAAGAACCCCTGTGAGGGCATCCTGCAATCGCCCATTTGTCTTCACTTACAATAACAGGCTCTGAAAATGTCTTTCCATTGTCTCTGGATGATGCAACAACAATCTCACGAATATCCCCTCCCTGCTTAATGTCCGCAGGGACAGGTTTAAACACCTTTCTCCATGAGGCGTAAAGATTTCCTTGAACATCAACCGTTATCGCTGCCCTGCAGCAGGGACAGGTGTTTTCATCCAGTTTTATATTTTTATCAAATGTTTTGCCGCCATCAGTTGACCTTGAATAATATGTTGATGTTGTGCCGTCTTTTTTGCCGTCTCTCCCGTCAAACCAGACAATATGGATGATGCCGTCCTTGCCGACAGCAATAGATTCAAAACCCCTTGAAATAGGCGATTGAGCATCATTTACAACAACAGGTTTTTCAAATGTCTTGCCATTGTCAAGGGAACGGGTGAATAAAATATCAGCGCCGTCATCTTTTCTCGGAGACGACCATAGAACATACAATTCGTTATTTGAGCCTGCGGCAATTTCAGGGTTTGCATGGGTGCCGTTCGCACCCATGCCCTTTGGATTGACTGCAACTGGATTAGAAAATACCCCCTCACCCCACCCCCACCCCGACCCTCCCCCGTAAAGGGGGAGGGGGTGAGGGGCAAGGGGAGAGGGAATGAGACTGGCGACATATATATTTGCTTCATCTCCATCCTCTCTTGCCCATGCTATGTATATCCTGCCATTTTTGTCAGATGCAATTGAAGGTGATGACACCTTTTTATCAGGATGGCTGATACCAAACGCTGGGCTGAATGAGATGGATTCAGCCCGGCAATCAGCGTAAACTGATAAGAACGCTATAAGGAGAAAATAACTCAAGGCTTTAGCCTTGATAATTTCAAACCTGAAGGTTTGAGTTACGAGTTTGCACTTTGCGCTTTGCATTTTCATTTACTTCCCCAATGATAAGTAATCCCTGCATAGAATGTCTGCGGCATGCCCGGGTTATATTGGGCAGCGCTGCCGGATGATTTGGATGCGCTTTCAGCATACAGTTCATCGGTAACATTCATTGCCCTTGCATAGATTTCCCATGACTTGTTGAAATTATACGATGCCCTGACATTCAATAAATCGTGACCGTCATACTTTTCAGTATTTGCGTCATCAAGCCAGTATTTGCCAAGGCTTATCCATTCCAACTCAACCTTGCCGCCATTTAAAAAAGAAGGCGCACAGTATAAACGGGTGTTTATAATCTGCCTTGGCGCAACAGGTATTTCCTTGCCGCTGTAATCAATAGTTGATGAAACCTTGTATTCTTCGTATGTATGTTTTGCGTAGGAATATGCAACATCAAAGCCAACCTCTTTTATCGGTTTTACGCCGAGGGCAACCTCAATGCCTTTATGCTCTGTCTCGCCTGCATTTAGCCTCTGAGTGGTTGAAGAGGTGGGCTTGTATGAAACAATATCGTCCTCTTTTTGCATCAGATAAACAGACGCATCAAATGTAACGAGATTATCAAACAGATTTGTCTTTATCCCTGTTTCATAACTGTCAATCTTTATTGGTTTCAGATTCACCGCTGTTGAAGCGGTTCCGTTATTTCCTTTGAACAAATCGCCTGCTGAAGGCACCCTGAATCCGTTATTGTATGAAACAAATACGCTGACATCTTTTGTAAATGAATAAGTTAATCCTGCCTTCGGGCTTACATGGGAGAAGGATTTTTTTGTATCTGTAGGTCTGTTTGCATTTGACGCAAGGCGGGTCTCATAATCATATTCCATATCATCGTATCTTGCGCCAAGCGTGAATCTTATTTTTTCAAATGGAGAAAACTCGGTATGTATATACGGCGAGAGCCCTGTAAATGTCGCATCATAGTCATAATTGTTATCTGTATTGCTGACATAGGCATAAGATGTGTATTTGTCGCCTGTTTTATAAGCCTGGATTCTCCTTTCAAAATAATCTCCGGGGCTGTAATCAATATCAACGCCGACTACCAATCTAGTCCTCATTGGCTCAAAATCATGCCGATATTTTGCCAGAAGTCCGAAAGATTGAAACTTTGTGGTATAATGAGAACCGTAGTAGTTGCTTCCTGACTGGAAGATTCCCCATCCCGGAAAGAGTTCCATCTCATTATCTCTGTAGTACGGGATAATACTTATAAGCCCTCTCCCCTCATTTACCTCTTTTTCAATATCAAAAGAAAATCTGAACGCATCAACCTTTCTAAAATTAAAGGTTGTGTAACTATACGACGGCCTGGTTTCAAAATCCGCCTTTGACAATCCAAGCGCTTCGCCATGTCCATCAATCTTAGAATAGGCAACTACAGTCTTTATGCTCGTTGTTGTATCCAGCGCATAATCATAACGAAGTGTTGCTGCCTGCCTGTCATATTCCGTATCATCCTGCCAGCCGTCCGTATGCGTATCATTCAAGTCAAGACGAAAACCATGACTGCCCCATGTATTGCTGCCTGTCGCCAGAATGCGATACCAGCCGTTTTCACCTGTCTCAGGGGTTATTTCTATTTCAGGCGTAAGAGAGGGCGCCTTTGTCATAACATTTATTGCCCCGCCTATTGCATCGCTGCCGTATAATGCAGTCCCTGGACCTTTTGTAACCTCTATCCTGTCAGCGCCGGGCACATTGATTTCATAAAGGGCGTTATGATTGAAAAATCCCGTTGACCTTATTGGTATGCCGTCTTCAAGATATAGATAGACAGGGTTTGTTGTAAGAGGCTGGCGGATTGCCGTAACATGCCCCTCTCCTGTTGTTGCCCTTATCCAAACGCCCGGCACCCTGTTCATAACCTGCGAGGGGTGCGATGGTTTCACATCCTGTATCGTTTTTTCATCCACAACGCCGACTGTCTGCGGAACCTCTTTTGCCGACTCAGCCTCCCTTGTGCCTGTAACAATAATATCCTCTAATCTTGTTGTGTCTTCTTCAGCAAAGACTGTTACAGGGAATAATATTATTATAAAAAATAGTGGCAATATCTTTTTCATGTCGTATCCTCTTGTATTAGAAATTTGTTTTGAAAATCCCCGCACACCTATGCAATAGGTGTGCGGGTAAAATTCTTACTGCACTGCAGCATATCTTATTTGATTCGTGCCGCAGATATATTCCTCTTTGCTTATCCTCTGGAGCAGTTTAATACTCATAAGGGAGTTTTTCTTCTTCACCCTTGGGAACATCCTTGCCCTTTTAAGGACAGAAAGAGGGTTATCACCCTTTATAAACCAGACCCTCTCAAAACTGTTTCCTGCGCCCATATGGCCGCACTCTACGATAGCCTTGTAGAACATATAAGACCTCCTGTATTCGCTTCGCTCAAATTGTAAAATGCAAATTGTAAGTTATAAATTGCAAGATTGGTTTTTCATTTTAAAATTTCCAATTTCCAATCTTCAATTTACAATTTCTTTTCATGGGTGAAACTGGCTGTGAAAAATCAGGCGATAATTCTGGGAGGTCCTTCTGATGGAATGGGTTCTCTACTGCTAAAGATTTGTTTATTCTCGGTAAGGTTATATGCAAAAAATTGAGGCATGATAATGATGCTATTGTTCTGCATTATAATTTCATATGCAATTGTTGATGTATAATCAGCAGAGCAGCTGCATTTTATAAATGTTCCTTTATCTGCTTTATGGTGCCCGTTATGCTCATGGTTGTCATTATTGTGATGCGGACATGCACCTTTAATAGGACAGGTGTCAGTTGATGACACATGCCCACTCCTGCCGTGCCTGTCCATATGCACACTATGGCATATAAAATTCACATTCAGTGTAATAACGGCAAGTATTGCTATTATGAAAAATCGCTTTACCATATATCAGTTACCTGTTAAAAGTGAAAAGCAAAAGGCGTAAAATAAAGGTGTATTAATTTTTAGTTTTTCGCTTTTCGTTTTTCGCTTGCCTACCGCTTACTGGTGATTACTGTGGTTATGAACCTCTTCGTTTTTCTCTTCTTTAATCCTCGGTGCTAAGGCAATGCCTTCCAACAGTGGCACTACAATATTTTCTATGCCCTTTTCATCCAGTTCACCGAATACCCTGCCCCTTACAACCCCTTCCTTATCTATAAAAAACGATGTCGGCACCCCAAAGACCTTATATTGGTTTGCAGCCTTCTGGTCTTCATCTATCAGGATTGGATATGTAAGATTCAGTTCATGGGCAAAATCCATAGCCTTTTCCAAAGGGTCTTCTACATTTACTGCCAGTATCTCAAAACCCTTTTCCTTAAGTTTTTTATAACTTGCTTCCAATTTAGGCATCTCCTCTTTGCATGAAACGCACCTTGTTGACCAGAACCTTAAAAGGATTACCTTCCCCTTTACTTTGCTAATGGCAACCTCTTCTCCGTGTATGTCTTTAAGCCTGAAATCCGGTGCGGGTATGCCGAGCAGGTTTTCACCCGTGTTCTTCTTTTCGCTGGTGCATGCAGTTAAAAAAAACATCTGCATACAATAAATACCCAGCAGCAGGAAAGAGGTAAAAAACTTTTTTTTGTACACTTGCATTGTTTCCTCTCAATATATTTTTTGGGCAGCCGCTGTCTCAATATACCTGTAGTAAAAAATGAACGGCTGCTGTAAACAACTTCAAAACGGCTTTAAATAAATAAAGTGAATATTGGCGGGCAGGAATGCCCTTTGGGGGTTAAAAGGTGTGCTTTGGAGGTTTGTCTATTCGGAGACTGAAAGAATATTTAAGGACTTGATATTCCTTATTATTTAAGCAGATTTCTGGCTGGTAATTTTCCAGTGTTTGCGTACTATGGATATATATTGCATCATTCGCAGATAAAACAGTAGTTTCATTATTATGTGCCGCGCCGCATTCTATCCTTGTTTCGCAATAGATTAGATTGTCCTCTTTGGATGTGTCATGTTTGCTATTATCATGCAGCGGGCAGTTTTTGTGGGAGCACGAAGCCTGACTGCCTTTAGATGTCATACAGAACAGCACGAACCTTGTCTTTGCAGGCGGTGCAGTTACTGCATGAGCAAGCACCTTAAGGTTTAAGGTTACCATTACAAACACTGTAAAAATAACTGCCGCACGTTTCATGGCATCTATTCTACTTGTTTATTTTTTTTAAAGTCAAGAAAAAAATATGTTGACATCATTTGATACACTATACTACCATAGTGTCAAGTAACAAACTTATCGGCCAACAATAAACCATTCAGGTATAACAATTTTATCATTTTATCTTATTATCTTACCAATGTCTTACAATCTTCATAGGTGCCGGATAGAAGGAAATAAAATCTGTAGTCCATTCCTGTCAAAATTGATTAGATGATTAGAACTGGTTAAATATTGCCACGCAGAAATAGTCTGTTAACACACCTGATAAATACTTGCAGGTATTTTTTCCTTGCAGTATAAATTTCAGGTATTATTTAAGAAGGAGAATCTATGAATCTTAAGGAACTCAAGGAAAAAAAGATCGGCGACCTTACTACCCTTGCCAGGCAGTATAGTATAGAAGGGGCAACAAGTATGAGAAGGCAGGATCTGATATTTGCCCTGCTGCAATCTCAGGCAGCACAAAATGGACTCATATACGGCGAGGGGGTTCTGGAAACACTCCCTGACGGTTTTGGTTTCCTGAGGGCGCCTGATTATAACTACCTGCCGGGCCCTGATGATATATATGTCTCCCCGTCCCAGATAAGGAGATTTAATATGAGGACAGGGGATATAGTTTCAGGTCAGATAAGACCTCCAAAGGAGGGTGAAAGGTACTTTGCCTTGTTAAAGGTAGAAAAGGTAAATTATGAGGACCCTGAGATAGCCCGTGAGAAGATATTATTTGACAACCTCACACCTTTATACCCGCAGGAAAAGATAAAATTGGAAACACCCCCCAAAGGTGATTTATCAATGCGTATAATGGACCTGTTCACACCCATTGGCATGGGTCAGCGCGGACTCATTGTGTCTCCGCCGAGGGCAGGTAAAACAGTTCTCCTCCAGAAGATAGCAAACAGTATAACCAAAAACCATCCTGAAATAGTCCTTATAGTCCTTCTCATCGACGAAAGACCTGAAGAGGTTACTGATATGCAGCGCTCTGTAAAGGGTGAGGTAATATCATCCACATTTGATGAACCTGCACAGCGGCATGTGCAGGTCGCTGAGATGGTCATTGAAAAGGCAAAAAGGCTTGTTGAACATCAGAAGGATGTTGTGATATTGCTTGATTCAATTACAAGGCTGGCAAGGGCTTACAACACAGTTGTCCCGCCGAGCGGGAAGGTTCTTTCAGGCGGTGTTGACTCAAATGCCTTGCACAAACCAAAGAGATTTTTTGGCGCTGCAAGAAACATAGAAGAAGGCGGCAGTTTAACCATCCTTGCAACAGCACTCGTTGAAACAGGGAGCCGTATGGACGAAGTTATTTTTGAAGAGTTCAAAGGGACAGGCAATATGGAGATAGCCCTTGACAGAAAACTTGCAGACAGGAGGATATTCCCTGCAATTGATTTAAACCGCTCAGGCACAAGGAAAGAAGAACTCCTCCTGCCAAAAGAGACACTTAACCGCATATGGATATTAAGAAAGGTTCTCCAGCCGCTGAACCCTGTGGAGAGCATGGAATTCCTGCTTGAAAAGATTCAGAACACAAATTCAAACAAGGATTTTCTTAATTCAATGAGCAAGTAGTTGACGCTGAAAAATGCTACTTTCTGGCATTTTCCAGCATCTCCCGCGCATGCTCTCTTGTCTTGTCTGTAATCTTCATACCGCCGAGCATCCTGGAGATTTCTCCTGTCCTTTCGTTACCGCTCAACTCCTTAATTTCAGCAACTGTCCTTGAACCTTTTACAACCTTTGACACAAAATAATGTCTGTCCGCATACGCCGCTATCTGGGGGAGGTGTGTTATGCAGATTACCTGATGCTCTTGTGAAACCTCTTTAAGTTTTCTGCCGACTGCCTCTGCAGTCCCGCCGCCTATCCCTGCATCTATTTCATCAAATATCAATACAGGGACGCTTGCTGCCCTTGCAGCAACCCTCTTGAGCGCCAGCATTATCCTGGAAAGTTCTCCGCCTGATGCAATCTTTGCAAGCGGCTTGGGCTCCTCCCCTACATTAGGGGATATGAAAAATTCAATCCTGTCTATACCGCTGGCAGTAAGCCTTATAGAGCCATCTTCTCCCTTCAACTCCTCCATCCTCGGTTCAAATACAGTCTTCTTCATGTTAAGGAGTTCAAGTTCAGCCTCCACAGTATTTTTAAGGTTTTTTACCGTAGTTTTCCTTTTCTTTGACAGTTCCGCTGCAATTTCAAGTGCCTCCTTTTTTATTATCTCAACCTCCTGTTCAAGTTCTGAAATCTTTTCGCCGCAGGATGCTGCCAACTCAAGTTCCATGTCTATCTCTGCCTTCCTGTCAATAATCTCCTGGATTGTCTGTCCGTATTTCTTCTTGAGTTTGTTTATCAAATCAAGCCTGTTATCCACATCTTCAAGGTATTTGGGGTCAAATGTTATGTCCTGCGAATAGTCTCTGAGCAATGCGGATATGTCTTCAACCTGATAAAGACATGATTCAAGGATTTCGGCAGTTTTTGCAAGGTCTTCGTCATATTTTAAGGCATCCTTTAATCTGTTCAGCGCCTGCCCTATTTTTTCAACAACCGAACCTGATGACGAGTATAAAATTTCGTGCCCACTGTTTGCTGCTTCAAGCAGCCTCTCTGCATTTACAAGTTTTTCCCTTTCCTTTTTAAGTTCTTCATCCTCACCCTGTTTAAGTGCTGCAGAACCTATCTCATGGGATTGGAATACAAGAAAGTCCTGTTTTTCTTTATTCACCCTGAGATTTTCTTTAATTTTTTCCAGTTCACTTCTTGCTGCCGAAAACCTGCTGAATAACTCATTAACCCTGCTGCGCAAAGGGATTAGACCAGCAAAACTGTCAAGTATATCAATATGTGTTTCAGGGTTTATAAGGGACTGATGGTCGTGCTGACCATATATGTCAACAAGGTTCCTGCCAAGTTCTGCTAGTATTGAGACTGTTGAATTGCTCCCGTTTATAAAAACCCTGTTTCTGCCTGTCCGGGAGACCACCCTTTTTACAATAAGACTGCCGCCTTCAGGCGCTGCAACCCCTGATGCATCAAGGAATTCTTCAATGCCCTGCTCCCCTGATATATCAAATACAGCCTCAACTGCTGCCTCATCGCAGGATGACCTTATAACCTCGCCTGTAACCCTGTCGCCGAGGATGAGTTTAACAGCATCTATTATTATAGATTTCCCTGCGCCAGTCTCGCCTGTAAGGATGTTGAGCCCTTTATTAAAGGAAACATTAAGGTTATCAATAATGGCAAAGTCTTTAATGCTGATTTCAAGAAGCATAGATTACTCTGCCCACCGGAGCCTTGTCCTTAATACATCAAAATAACTCCTGCTCGGAGATTTTATAAGATATATGCAGGAATCTGCCCTTTTGACCTCTACAATGTCAGCGATATTCAATTTGATATTCACCTGTCCATCAAGTGTAAGGAAAACATTGGGCTCCGCCCCTTTAACATTTACATCAACAGTCATCCAGTCAGGTATAACCACAGGTCTGTTTGTTAAGGTAAACGGGCATATAGGTGAAACGATTATAGAATGGATTGTAGGATAGAGAATCGGACCCCCTGCTGCAAGAGAATATGCTGTTGAACCTGTTGGTGTTGCAATTATAAGCCCGTCTGCCCTGTATGTTGTAACATGTTCCTTGTTTATACGGGTTTCAATGTTTATAAGCCTTGATGTCGTGCCTTTTATAACAACATCATTTAAGACAATATGGCTTGACCTTTCACCTTCCTTTTTAATGACATCCACAGAGAGCATCATCCTCTCATCTGTTTCAAACTTACAGGCAATGATGTCCTCCATAACAGGGTATATTTCATCCACTGTTATTTCTGTAAGGAAGCCGAGGCTGCCCAGGTTTATCCCCAGTATTGGTATTTTCCTCCCGTTCAAAAAACGGGCAGCATGGAGGATGGTGCCGTCACCACCCAAAACCATCAGGAGTTCTATTTTGTCTATATTACTGCGTAAAGTATTCTCACCCTCATAGTCAGCGTCCAGAAAAACCTCAACCCCTCTGTTTGCCAGCCACTGTGCAATCTCCCCGCTTAACGGGACGGCTTTTGGTTTTTTTGTAATTATCCCTATCTTCTTCATCTCTCACCCTCTTATCCCGAAAAATGCATTTGGTTTTTATTTTTCGGGTCAAACGCAAGATTTGAGCCAAAGACAAGGAAAAGATGGCTGGACAAAACGGAGCATACTGTTTTAAGTATGTGAGTATTTGGACAGCCAGATTTGACGCAGTATTTGGCCAAAGATTGCATTTGCCAAAAAATGCAACTGCATTTTTTGGGTTATGTGAAGATATATTCCTGTTTGCACCCTTATTTACCACAAAACCTTTTTTTTCAACAGCAAAATTTATCCAAAAAATCCTTGACAAGATGATAAATCTTATGCTATTTGAGGGCAAAAACTATAAAGTATTGCCCTGTCGAAATGACCACACAAACAAATTCTCTTTAACAAGGGTTGGTTCGCTGAACAAACCTTTTTTATATAGTTAGGCATAAAAATAATAATTTTAGTTCTGTGGGGTTCTTTTGAAGAAAAAGCATTTTAATATATTTATTGTCCCTGAAGACCATTCGGGGATAAAAAGGTTTAAATTTCCGCTCTTATCAAGAAGGACATTTTTTATCACACTTGGCATATTCTTTATAGCCGTGTCCTTTCTTGCCTATGACTATGTTTCACTAAAATTTAAATCTTATGAAATCCACACCCTGAGAAAAGAAAATGTTGAGCAGAAACTGCAACTCCAGGCATTTTCAACAAAAATATCTGACCTTGAACTGCAGATGAATAAATTACAGCAGTTCGACAGGAAACTCCGCATCATAACAAACCTGGAGCCAAGAGGAGCGGGGCAGGGACAATATCTTGGCATGGGTGGACCGTCCCCTACTGATGAAATACTTACTGCTCCGGAAGAGGCAAAAAATAACCTTGTCCGGAGACTACATTCAGACCTGAACGAACTGAAGGCAGAAGCAAATAAGCAGGAAAAGAGTTTCAGCGAACTGCATGAGCACCTCCTGAAACAATCCTCTATGCTGGCGTCAACCCCTGCTATATGGCCGGTCCGCGGGTGGGTTACATCAGGTTTTGGCAACAGGGTCTCACCTTTTACAGGTTTGAAGAGTATTCATGAGGGGCTGGACATAGCAAATGCTGTTGGAACCCATGTGGCAGCGCCTGGTAACGGTGTAGTAATAAAGACAGACAGAGACCCTGCCATGGGTAAGATGCTTGTAATAAATCACGGCTACGGTGTTATAACAAGATACGGTCATCTCTCAGAGATATATGTCCATATGGGCAAAAAGATTAAAAGGGGTGAAAAGATTGCAGCAATAGGCAATACAGGCAAGACCACGGGTCCTCACCTCCACTACCAGATTGAGGAAAATGGCATCCCTGTAAACCCGTATAAATATATACTGGATTGATAATCTTTAAAATCAAAAGTAAAGGACCCTGCCGGAATTAAGATTTTCTGTGCAGGGTTTTTTATTTTAGGGTAGAATAATACAAGTTGCGTATGCTATAAAAATATCCTGCTTAAAGTAACAATTAAAGGGGTAATTTCATGATAGGTTATATTTTAAAAAAGATATTCGGAAGTAAAAACGAAAGAGAAATAAAAAGACTTGCCCCTTTCGTTGAAAAAATAAACTCTATTGAGCCTGAAATGAACCGCATGAATGATGCTGAACTGAGAGGCTTAACTGACAAACTTAAAAAGGTAATTAATGAGGGTAAAACACCTGACGATATACTTCCAGAGGCGTTTGCTGTTGTAAGGGAAGTTTCAAAAAGAAAACTTAATATGAGACACTTTGATGTCCAGTTGATTGGCGGCATCGTCCTGCACGAAGGTAAAATTACAGAGATGAAAACCGGCGAAGGCAAAACCCTTGTTGCAACTCTCCCTATATATCTGAATGCCCTTACAGGTAAAGGTGTACACCTTGTTACAGTGAATGACTACCTCGCAAAGAGGGATGCGCAGTGGATGGGACCAATCTATCATACACTTGGTTTGACAGTTGGGATTATCCAGCATGATGCATCTTTCATTTATGACCCGACCTTCCCGGGGAGGGTGGAGCCGAGGTATTACCACTTAAGACCATGCACAAGGCAGGAGGCTTACAGGGCTGATATTACCTACGGCACAAACAACGAATTCGGCTTTGACTATCTCCGCGATAATATGAAGTTTGATATAAACGATTATGTCCAGAGAGAACTAAACTTTGCGATAGTGGATGAAGTTGATTCCATCCTGATTGACGAGGCAAGGACTCCGCTTATAATCTCAGGCCCTGCAGAGGAATCAACCGATAAGTATTACACTATAAACAGGATTATCCCGGGCTTAAAAAAGGATAACCATTTTACAATAGATGAGAAGATAAAGCAGGTCATCCTGACAGATGAGGGTGTTGCAAAGGTTGAAGAATTGTTGAACATTGAAAACCTTTACGACCCGAGGCAGATTGAAACACTGCACCATGTGAATCAGGCTTTGAGGGCATACAACTTATTCCACAGGGATGTGGATTACATGCTCAAAGACGGCCAGGTGGTAATTGTTGACGAGTTTACAGGAAGGCTTATGCCCGGCAGACGGTGGAGCGACGGGCTGCATCAGGCAATAGAGGCAAAAGAAAATGTCAGGATTGAAAACGAAAACCAGACCCTTGCAACAATAACATTCCAGAACTACTTCAGGATGTATAATAAACTTGCAGGGATGACAGGAACGGCAGACACAGAGGCAGCAGAATTTCATGCAATATATAAACTTGATGTCATGGTAATCCCGCCAAACAAGTCAATGATAAGGACAGATTACCCTGACCTCATATACAAGACCGTTAAGGAAAAGTTCAATGCTGTTATAAACGAGATAAAGGAGTGGCATGAAAAGGGGAGACCCATGCTGGTTGGCACAATCTCAATTGAGAATTCTGAAAAACTTTCAAACCTCCTCTCAAGGCAGGGGGTAAAACACTATGTATTAAACGCAAAACACCACGAGAAGGAGGCAGATATAGTAGCGCAGGCAGGCAGGTTCGGTGCAGTCACCCTCTCAACAAATATGGCGGGCAGGGGGACTGACATCATCCTTGGCGGAAACCCTGAATTTATGGCTGCCACAAGGGCAGGTAAGGACGACACAACACCTGAATATAAGGCAGCACTTGAGGCAGCAAGGAATATCTGCGAAGAAGAAAAGAAACAGGTCATTGAACTCGGAGGGCTGTATATCGTCGGCACAGAAAGGCACGAGTCAAGAAGGATTGACAACCAGTTGAGGGGACGTGCAGGAAGGCAGGGTGATCCCGGTGCATCAAAATTCTTTATGTCCCTTGAAGATGACTTGCTTCGGATATTCGGTTCTGACAGGATTTCATCTATAATGGACAGACTGGGTATGGATGAGGGTGTACCTATTGAACACAACCTTGTTACAAAGGCAATAGCAAACGCACAAAAGAAGGTAGAGGCACACAACTTTGATATAAGAAAACATCTCCTTGAGTACGACGATGTAATGAACCAGCAGAGGACAGTTGTATATGATTACAGGAGACAGATACTGAAACAGGAGGGGTTACGGGAACTTGTAACGGAATGCATTGATGAGATGGCAGAGGGTATTGTTCTGTCGCATATTGATGAAAAAACCCATCCTGAGGAATGGGATATCAAGGCAATAAAGGATGCGGTCTTCAAACAGTTTACATCACATATGGAACTTGACTTTGAAAATATTCATACAAGAGAAGCGCTTGCAGACACAATCTCAGGAAAGGCAAAAGAATTTTATAAACATAAGGAAGAAGTATTGGGTAACGAAATACTCTCCTACCTTGAAAAAATCATAATGCTTCAGACAATTGATACACTCTGGAAAGACCATCTCCTTGCAATGGACCATTTAAAAGAGGGGATAGGTCTCCGCGGATATGCACAGAAAAACCCCTTGCAGGAATACAAAAAAGAGGGTTTTGACCTTTTTACAGACATGATTTGCAGGTTGAAGGAGGAAATCGTTGAAAGGCTCTTCAGGGTTCAGGTTGCAAGGGAAGAGGATGTGGCAGGTTTAGAGACAAGAAAAAGGCAGCAGTTTGTTCTGGGCAGAGGTGAAATGCCGACAGCGGCTAGGATACATGATGTAGGACAGACGTCTCGCCTGTCAGAAGAAAAACCAAAGCCTGTCCATGTTGGACCAAAGGTCGGCAGAAACGACCCATGCCCATGCGGCAGCGGGAAGAAATATAAAAAGTGCTGCGGGAAGTGAATATGAAAGTTCAGAATCTATCCATAAACGGCTTTAAATCAGCAGGCATTCACTGCGGGATAAAGAAGGACAGGAAAAAAGACCTTGCAATAATCTATTCTGAAGTCCCTGCACTTGTGGCAGGTGTGTTTACAAAGAATAAAATCAAGGCAGCGCCTGTTTTGCTTGGCATGCAGAGGCTCAAAAACGGCTTGTGTCAGGCAGTAATTATAAACAGCGGGAATGCAAACGCCTGCACAGGAAAACAGGGCTTAAACCATGCAAAGACAATGGTTGAACTTGCTGAAAATGCGCTTGGCATTAAAAAAGGTCTTGCCTTTGTAGCATCAACAGGGGTTATTGGACAGCCTCTGCCAATGGATAAAATTAAAAAAGGTATTGCAAATGTAGCAAGTAAAGTTTCAACCGATGGGTGGGAGAATGCAGCACAAGCAATAATGACGACAGACGCCTTCCCAAAGATTGCCTTTGAAAAATGCACAATAGACGGTAAAGAAATCTCCATGCTTGGCATTGCAAAGGGCGCTGGGATGATAAAGCCTGATATGGCAACAATGCTTTCATTCATTGCAACGGATGTTAATATTGAAAGGAATGCTTTGCAAAAGACTTTGAAAATGGCGGTTGACAATTCATTTAACTGCATAACAGTAGACGGCGATACATCAACAAATGACACTGTACTTGTGCTTGCAAATGGCTTTGCAAAAAATCCACGACTCACGAGCCCCGACCCCCGACTTGCGGCTTTTCAAGCAATGATTGAAAAGGTCTGCAAAAAACTTGCTTTTATGCTCGTCATGGATGGTGAAGGCGCAACAAAGTTTTTAGAATTTAAAATAACAGGCGCAAAAAATAATAAAGATGCAAAAAGGGTTGCAGATACTGCTGCAAATTCACTTCTTGTTAAGACAGCATTTTTTGGCGAGGATGCAAACTGGGGCAGGATTATGGCTGCAATAGGCAGGGCAGGCGTGGATGTAAAAGAAGAAAAAATCAACATCTATTTCAATGATGTGCCTGTTGTATTGAACGGGCAAAAGGCGAAAGGCAAAGGGCTAAAGGCAGAAGATATAGAAAAAAAGGCATCAAAGGCAGTCAAGCAAAAACACATCTGCATAAAGATTGAACTTGGTTTAGGCAAAGGCAGTGCAATAGTCTGGGCAAGCGATTTATCTTACGAATATGTAAAAATCAATGCATCGTATAGGACATAGATACAGGCAATGGGTTATAGGCAATAGGCAATGGGAGGAGTGAATTTCCAAACATAAGGTAATGTCAAATATAAATCTCAACATAGACAACATCACCCCATTTCTTCCAAAAGGTGAAATATTTAATCTCCAGCCTCAAATCTCAAAAATCCATGAAGATATGGAAAAGGGTAAAGGAGAGGGGAGTGATTTTATTGGGTGGCTTCATCTTCCTTCAAATACATCCAAAGATTTAATTAAAAAAATAAATGACACGGCAGAATATATAAGGGACAATGCTGAAGTGTTTATCTGCATCGGCATCGGCGGCTCATATCTTGGCGCAAAGGCTGCAATAGAGTTTGTCAATCACACATTTTATAATCAACTTCCGCAAACAAAAAGAAAAACTCCTGAAATTTATTTTGCAGGGCAGAATATAAGTTCGGATTACCTTTCAGATTTACTGGATATAATTGAAAACAAAGATATCTGCATCAATGTTATATCTAAGTCAGGGACAACACTTGAGCCTGCAATTGCATTTAGGATTTTAAAAGATGCTCTGGAAAAAAAATACGGCAAGGATGAAACAAGGAAAAGGATTATCGCCACGACTGACAAAGAAAAAGGCGCATTAAAGAAACTTGCTGCTCAAGAGGGCTACAAAACCTTTGTTGTGCCTGATGATATCGGCGGAAGGTATTCGGTGCTGACACCTGTAGGGCTCTTACCAATCGCAGTCGCAGGCATTGATATTTTTGAACTCATGGAAGGGGCAAAGGATTTTGAAGAATTAAGAGCAAACCATGACATTAAATCAAACCCATCTTATCTTTATGCTGCTATCCGCTATCTTCTTTATCAAAAAGGCAAATCCATAGAAATCCTTTCTTCATTTCATCCGTGTCTGCATTATATCGGAGAATGGTGGAAGCAGTTGGCTGGAGAAAGCGAAGGCAAGGGAGGCAAAGGCATCTTCCCTGCATCTGTTGATTTTACAACTGACTTGCATTCTATGGGGCAGTGGATACAGGACGGACAGAGAATCATATTTGAGACATTTATGGTGATTGAAAGGTCAAACAGGGAATTGCTTATACCATCTACAAAAGATGATGGCGATGGGCTAAATTATATTGCAGGAAAATCTCTGGATTATGTAAATCATAAGGCATACATGGGTACTGCACAGGCACACAGGGACGGCAATGTGCCAAATATGGCTATTTCTATTAAAGACAGAACACCCTATTCTCTTGGGCAACTCTTTTATTTCTTTGAAAGGGCAATTGCAGTGTCAGGTTATCTACTCGGCGTAAATCCTTTCAATCAGCCGGGCGTGGAGTTTTATAAGAAGAATATGTTTACCCTGCTTGAAAAACCTTGAGAATTAGTAAACTCATATACCCATCTACTCATATACTCATGAAGAGAAACATCTTTATCAAACTTTCGGTATTTACCATTATTCTCATCGTCATTATTATCATAGTGAAAATTTCAGGGCTTGGTGATTATCTTGATAAGGACAGACTCCAGATATGGATTAAAGGGTTCGGTATATGGGGACCATTGGTTTACATCCTCATCTATTCCATTACACCGAGTCTGTTCGTGCCGGGGCTGCCGGTTACAATGGCTGCAGGTCTGGCATTCGGTCCTGTGTATGGGACAATCTATGCAATCATCGGTGCAACAATCGGTGCGTCCATTGCATTCCTTGTTGCAAGATATTTTGCAAGAGGCTTTGTTGAAGATCTCTTGAAAGGCAGGTTTAAAACCATAGATGAGGAGGTGGGGAAAAGGGGGTGGGTTTTTGTGGCAATAACACGCCTTATACCTCTATTCCCATTTAATCTCTTGAATTATGCATTTGGTCTTACAAAAATAAAATTCAGCCACTATGTAATTGCCTCTTTTTTCTGTATGCTCCCTGCAACTGCTGCCTATGTCATGTTTTCAAGTTCTATATTTGATATACTGAAAGGTAAAATCTCCCGTGAACTTATAATAGGTATTATCCTGATAACAGTCGTTTCAGTAATCCCTGTTTTATATAAAAAGCGACGTGAAACTCACATGCCGACCTATCGGCACAAAGGGAGATAAATTATTAGTATTTGCGGTTGCCTGCCCCACCTGCAAACCCGTTGCCTCTAAAAGCCTCCCATCTAGACGGTTTGCCGGCAGGACAGGCAACTGCAACAAGACATTTTCGGAGCAAGGGTAACTAAATTGGAAAAATATGACCTCGTTATTATAGGCGGCGGAGTCGGAGGGCTTGTGTCAGCAAGCGGTGCAGCACAGTTAGGCGCAAAAGTTGCACTTGTTGAAAAAAAATCCCTCGGCGGTGACTGCCTTCACTACGGCTGCGTGCCCACAAAAAGATTTCTCTATTCAGCAAAGGCTTTTAACATGGTAAGAAAGGCAGGAATCTTTGGTCTGGATGGAGAGAGTCTAAAAGTAAATTTTGAAAAGGTAGTGCAGGGGGTGCGTGATGTACAGGAAAAAATAGGAAAACACGATGACCCTGAAAGGTTCCGCAAAATGGGGGTGAATGTTATTTTCGCCAGCGGGAAGTTTATAGACAGTCATACCTTTGAAATAAACGGACAAAAACTCTATGGCAGAAAATTTATTATTGCAACAGGTACAAGACCTGCCGTGCTGCCAATATCTGGGCTTAATGAGGCAGGTGCCATTAACAACATTACTGCGCTTGAATTAAAAAAACTGCCTGAGTCAATTGCAATTCTGGGTGCAGGTCATATCGGCATTGAATATGCCCAGATTTTTAATAGACTCGGCTCAAAGGTAATTGTCATGGAAAAGATGGGACAGATACTTCCGCGTGAAGACAAAGAACTATCAGAAGGGCTTCACAATATACTTGTTAGAGAAGGGGCGGAGATACATACATGCACAGAGGTGAAGGGGATAAAGAGAGAAGGGGATAAAAAATCTATATCAGCTGCCTGTTCTGAAGGTGAGTCTCTTTATGCTGTTGATGAGATTATGGCTGCAATCGGGAGGGTGCCAAATACTGAAGGGCTCAACCTTGAATCTGCCGCTGTTAATTATAATAAAATGGGTATCCCTGTGGATAAGACGATGCGCACCAACATAAAACATATTTATGCAATTGGTGATGTCACAGGAGGCATGGCATTTACACATGTGGCAGAATACCAGGCGGGTATTGCAATAAGCAATGCCTTATTCCCGTTTTTTAAGAGAAAGGCTGATTACAGGGTTGTGCCGTGGGTAACATACACTGACCCTGAACTTGCACGGGTCGGACTCACAGAGGATGAAGCAAAGGAGAAATACGGAAATAGAGATATCAGGGTCTTCCGTTTCTATTTCAGAGATATTGACAGGGCAATTATTGAGGGGGAGACAGAGGGGCTTATAAAACTTATCTGCGATAAGAAAAACCTTATCCTGGGTGCACACATACTTGGACCGCACGCTGGCGAACTCATTCACGAATATTGC
Organism: Deltaproteobacteria bacterium GWC2_42_11; assembly: GCA_001797495.1. GTDB lineage: Bacteria > Desulfobacterota > GWC2-55-46 > UBA9637 > GWC2-42-11 > GWC2-42-11. The sequence continues at coordinate 26,456 of MGPS01000073.1, read as the reverse complement.
CTTGCAATGAAGGCAAATATCCCTATTACAAAAATCTCCCGGACCATACATGCCTATCCGACCCTCTCCCAGTCTGTAAAAAGGGCTTGCGACCAGTATTACAGGGAAAAACTGTTTAAGGGAGTGTTTCCGAAAATAACAAGATGGTTAATCAATTTACAGAGAAATTTATGAAGACTACAAAAAACTTTTTGGTAAAGAGCCGACGAGGATAATAGGGATTGCAATCATGACAGATACTGACAACACAGGTGGGTCTGCTGTTGCATATTATGATGACATTGTCCTTGTAAGCAATTAATTGTTCAGGGTTATTAATTCAACAACATGGACGACTTTTGCCTTTACCCCCAACTGATGCAGCCCGTCTTTAATCTGCATGATGCACCCTGGACAGGTTGTTGCTGCAATATCTGCCCCTGTACTTTTTATGTCCAAAGCCTTTTTTCTGTTTATCTCCATTGAAAATTCATAGTTTGTGATATTGAAACTCCCGCCCATGCCGCAGCATTTACATGGATTTTTCATCTCCTTAAAGTTATGTCCGCTCATCTCAATCAATTTGCGGGGCTCATCCTTTATACCCTGGCCCCTGCTTAAATGACACGGGTCGTGGTAAGTTACGATGGAGACCGGAGACCGGAGACCGGAGACCGGAGACTGCCTAATACCTAAGTCATTTACCAACAACTCAGTTATGTCCCTGACCTTGCTTGAAAAGTTTTCTACCCGTTTTTGCAAATCTTCACCTTCATCTGCCAGAAGTTCTTTGAATCTCTTCTTCAAACCATCCCCGCATGTCGCACACGCGGTTGCAATATACTCAAGTTCATACTTCTCAAATGCCTCAAGGTTTTTTAATGCAAGTCTTTTTGCACCCTCAATATCCCCGATACCTATTGCAGGCATGCCGCAGCATGACTGGTCAAGGGGGACAACAACAAATGCCCCTGCCTTTTCCAGAACATTTAAAGACGCCTCACCAATATTAGGATAGATATAATTTATAAGACAGCCTGCAAAGAAGCCTATACGAGGCTGTGATTTATCTTTTTTACTTCTGACTTCTGTCTTCTGTCTTCTGTCTTCTAAAAAGAATTTCTCTGCCAATCTTGGTGCAAGCCGTTTCCCGTGTACAAATGGCAGCGGAAATCTCCTGTGCAGACCGCTTTCTTCAGGAACTTGCTTAAAAAATATATTTTGTATCTTTGATGCAACTTTTAGCGCATTCCTGCCAATCTTTTCAGAGCCGAAAAATTTTGATACTGCAATACGGCTGAAGTCAGTCTTCCCTTTTTTAAAAATCTCCTGCCTTGCAGCAAGGATAATATCAATTACAGGGACATCATTCGGACAATTCTCCTCACATGCAGCGCACAACACGCATTCGTTTATATGTTTTATAAACCTCTCTGACAGGGTTATTTCTTTATTCAAAAAGGCGCTGCAAAGAGACACCTTTCCTCTGGCGCTTGCAGGCTCTCTGTTTATAACACCAAATGTAGGGCATACACTCCTGCAAGTCCCGCATAAAACACAGTTAGAGAGTTGAGAGTTGAGAGTTGAGAGTGATGATAAAGACAATTTATTCCCTCCCCTTTGGAAAAATCTTCCCGGGATTCAATATTCCCTTTGGGTCAAAAACCTGTTTTACCCTTTTCATTACATCTATTGCAGCAGGGCTGAGTTCCATCCCGATATACGGCATCTTGGATATGCCTATGCCGTGTTCTCCTGAGATTGTGCCGCCGAGGTTCAGGGTCAATTTGAATATCTCCTCTACAGCCTTTTGGGCATTTGAAAGTTCATCCTTGTTTGATTTGTCAATCATTACATTTACATGGATATTGCCGTCACCTGCGTGGCCAAAATTTGCAATAGTTAGATTATATTTTTCAGCAATCTTTTGTATCCCTGCTATTGCATCAGGGATTTTATTCCTTGGGACAACAATATCCTCGTTTATCTTGTCAGGATTTAGTTTCTTAAGAGACGGCGATATCGCCCTCCTTGCCTTCCAGAGTTCTTTCACCTCTCTTTTGTCCTTTGCAGTCTTTACCTCTATCGCACTATTATCAAGACATATCTTTCTCATAGCATCTGCCTCTTTTTCTGCAAGGTCTTTGTCCCCGTCTGTTTCTATAAGGAGAATCGCATCCGTATCTATCGGTAGGCCGATATTCAAATAGTCTTCTACACATTTAACACAGTTTTTGTCTATAAACTCCATAGTCGAAGGGATAATCTTTGAAGAGATAATGCTTGAAGCAGCCCTTGCAGCGTTTTTCATGTCAGGAAATGCAGCAAGCATAGTTTTTGTAGTCGCAGGCAGAGGCAAAAGTTTTAGAATTATCTTTGTAACAATACCGAGTGTGCCTTCTGAACCGACAAAGAGTTTGGTCAGGTCATAGCCTACGACCCCTTTCAGTGTTTGAGCGCCGGTATTTATTGTCTCACCTGTTGGCAGGACAACCTCAAGTCCTAAAACATAGTCTTTTGTAACACCATATTTCACAGCCCTTGGTCCGCCCGCACATTCTGCTACATTGCCTCCGATGGTGCAGAACTTTAAACTTGATGGGTCAGGTGGATAAAAAAGTCCGAGGCTTTCAACCTCTGCCTGAAATTCACCTGTAACAACACCAGGCTCGACAACCGCAGTCAGATTTTCAGTATCAATATTTAAGATTCTATTCATCCTTTCCAAAGAGACTACAACACCGCCTTCCACAGGCAGACTGCCCCCTGAAAACCCTGAACCTGCACCCCTTGGTATAACAGGAAAGTCCTCAAAATTAGCCATCTTCAAGATAAGCGAGATTTCCTCTGCACCCCTTGGAAACACCACTACATCAGGCAGGAACTTCTGGTTTGTAGCATCATACGAATAGCAGATGAGGTCTTCCCTTTTTGTAAGGATGTTATCCCTGCCGACTATGTTGGTTAGTTCTTTGATGATATTCTGGGAAAACACAAATCCTCCAATGTTTTTTAGTATATCATATTGAAGGGATTGGATAAAAGGGTTTAGAAAAGCGGCGAAGGTTATCTTTGCGGCTCTATAATCACCTTTATAGATTCCTTTGCCTCTGCAACGAGTTTAAAGCCTCTGCCTGTATCTTCAAGGGGTAGGCGGTGTGTTATCATGTCTTTTACATTGACCCTCTTGTTTGCTATGAGTTCAATCGCGGTTTCAATGTCCAATTGACTCGCTGCATAAGAGGTGGTAAGTGTTATTTCATTCCGCCATATATCCCAAAGCGGAAGCGGAATTTTCACATCAGGGTTTGTTGGTGCAAAGAAAAGGACTGTGCCGCCTCTATCAACAGATTGCAAACCCTGCTGGATTGCTGATTCCTGAGCAGTGCATATAATTACAAGGTCAGCTGTAGGCACGGTTTTAACCGTGCCCGAATGCACGAATAAATTCGTGCCTACATTAGCATTTATAATCTCATCTGCGCCGAATCTTTTGGCAGCATTTAATCTATATTCACTTATATCAGTTGCAGTAATACGACCTGCACCAAGCGCCTTTACAAGTTGAGCGTGTAATAGCCCTGATATGCCGCTGCCTATAACAAGCACCCTCTGCCCTGCCTTAAAGTTTGCAAGCCGAAGCCCTCTATAACAGCACGCAAGCGGCTCTATAAAAGTACCCTCTTCATAAGAGATTTCGTCAGGCAGGACAAATGTTCCCCTGTCAACATTTATCTTCGGAACCCGGATATATTCAGCAAAGCCACCGGGGGCAAAGTTTGTAGTTCGGAGCGTATCACATGCGGAGTGATGTCCTATAAGGCAGTAATGGCATGTATTGCACGGCACATGATGGGAAACAAAGACCCTATCCTTTTTTTTGTATTTTTCAACACCTTTGCCAACCTCAATAATTTCACCTGCAATCTCATGCCCCAGAACAAGAGGCGCCTTCTTAATCCGGTACCACTCCATAACATCACTGCCGCATATACCGCTTGCAATGACCTTTACAAGGAGTTCACCGTCGCCGATTTTCGGAACAGGTCTTTCCTCAAGCCTTACATCATTGTTATTGTAATAAACTGCTGCTCGCATAGTTTGAAATATCCTGTCTGCTGAATTGTTGTTTGTTATTTAATATAATTTATTCTGTTTTACAATCAAAATGATTTACAGGTGCGGCTTTGCGGTATCTGATTGGGTGGTTATACATTTTCCGGGAGAATAACCAAGCTCACCGTCAGCAATGGAGCGCAGCGGAAAAGCGGTCAGGTGGAGCGATTTATTCTCTTGTATCTCAATCTGTTTTCAATTTCTTTCTTATCCATGCTGGATTTCGACGACAATCAAGAATTGCATGAACAAGCGCTATATCGTTTTCAACGCGGTAATAAATGGCAAAAGGGAATCGTTTGAAAGTAAACGATGATATTTGTCATAATATTTGGGATGAATTCCTCCATAAATTGCCAATGAATCAACATCAGAAAAAAGAGTATCTAAAAAGTATGAACCAAGTCCTTCAGCTTGTTTTTCATAAAACCAGTAACCATCAATCAAATCTTGAGTTGCCGAAGCAAGTATTTTGATTTTCACGAGATTTTATCCCGTATGTGTTTTTTAGCGCTATTCCAATCTACAAATTCATCATCTCCTTTTTTAATTCTATTCTCTCTTTCTTGTAAAACCTTTTTATGCCAAGAAGGAGATGGTATGTTATCTGCCGTTCTGCACAAATCATTCCAAATTATTTCCATAGTCTGAATTTTTTCCTCGGTAGACATTTTCTCTAAAGGTAATGTAATTTGCATTTTTGCCTCCTGTTATATTATCATTCACTTTTATTTACTTTTCAAGAGAACATTCTTTTTTATGCTGCAATTAGACTTTACCAAATACACCAGATAAATGACACTATCAATACTTTTTTAGGTGCTTATATATAAGTAATCAGCATCAATTTTTTTAGAAAAGATTGATAAAAACAATGTTATGCTGCTTCGGTATAATCTATGAGAAAATTATACAGGATACAGCGCGGTATTTAGAATTTATCAGGATTTTGCCTTTTTCCCACTCTCATAAATCTCAAGTGCCTTTTGTTTGTTCCCTTAAAAAATTCCAATATTCCCGTGGTGTAATTATCTCTACCCCTTTATATTTTTTTAATGTCAGCAGGTCATTATCACCTGTTATTATAAATTCGGCATTTCCACTTAAGGCAGTGCCAAGTATTTTATTGTCCTCTTTATCACGGCAAACCAATTTATCAAGTTCTTTTGGTTCAAACAATTCTGCCGTATCTTTTAAATATTTTACTATGTCTTGAACAACAATCCGGGGCAGGTGTATTTTTTCAATCAGATTTTTATGAATCTCGGATAGTATATGTTCGCTTATTATAATGGTGTGCTCTGCAAGACACACCTCAAATATCTCCGCACATAATCCTCTGGCGGCAAAGGCGGCAATAATGACATTGGTATCTAAAACAACCCTCATGAAATGGCTTTAAAAACATCCTCGTCAGTCAGCAGCCCTTCTGCTTCAGCGAATGGCAGCGCTTGCCTTCTCAACTGTTTGAATCTTTTAGCAGCAAGATACCGGGAAACAGCAGCCCTGATGACCTCGCTTTTTGAGGTCTTTTCTTTTTTTACTACTGTTTCCAATTCCTGCTGTAACTTTTCAGGCAGCCTTATTGTTATTGTTTCAGGCATTTTTATTCACCTCTTTTGACAATCTGTAAGACAGCGTAACACAAAAGAAAGCGCCTGTCAAACTTGAATCCAAATGGGTGTAGGTTGTAGTCAACAGTCTTCGGGCGAAAGGTTAGGGGTTTTGTTTAAGTCTTTATGCCTTAAGTCTTTCTCTTCTTCTCGCTCTCATATATCTTATTCGCCTCTTTGGCTGTAGCGTTTTCGTGGATAATGGCGCGGATTGCCTTAATCATTGGCACAGGGTGTGGATTTTGCCAGATGTTTCTGCCTAGGTTTACGCCTATTGCACCCTTCTGCATACCGTCATAAACAAATTCCAATACCTCAAAATCCGTTTCTGTCTTTGGTCCTCCTGCAATCACTACCGGCACAGGGCAGGTGTTTGTAACCTTGTCAAAATCCTCGCACCAGTATGTCTTTACAACCTTTGCGCCGAGCTCAGCGGCAATGCGGCAGCAGAGGGAAAGGTAGCGGGCATCTCTTTTTTCCAATTCCTTGCCCACCGCAGTAACTGCCATAACCGGAATGCCGTATCCTTCAGCCTCATTTACAAGTTCTGATAAATTTAATAATGTTTGCCGCTCATAATCAGTGCCTATAAACACAGACAGTCCAACAGCAGAGGCATTGAGCCTTATTGCCTCTTGTATGGATGTGGTAATGCCTTCATTTGCCAAATCCTTTCCTACAATGCTTGTGCCTCCGGATACCCTTAAAATTATCGGCACATCTGTATCAGGCGGTACACAGGAACGCAGCACACCTCTTGTAACAAACAGGGCGTCACTGTAAGGAAGAAGAGGTTTTATAGTTTCTCCCGGTTTTTCCAATTTTGATGTGGGCCCCAGAAAATACCCGTGGTCAATAGGCATAAACAGGCATTTCCCGTCAGGCTTTATTATCTGCGACAAACGATTCTTCATTCCCCAGTCCATTTCAATAATCCTCCTTTACACTAAAAATTTCTGCCTTAAAATAACAGGGAGCATATACTATAGTCAATATATTTTAGAGACGGGTTGTTAACAATTGCCATCAAATCTTTAATCTGTTATCATTGCAATATGGAAAACATTGAGATTGCAAAGATATTCCATGAGATTGCAGACCTCCTTGAGATAAAAAATGAAAACCCCTTCAGAGTCCGTTCATACAGAAATGCAGGGCATGTCATTGCAGAACTCCCTGAAAATCTAAAATCAATCGTTGAAAATGATGAGCCCATACTTGATGAAATAAGCGGGATTGGCAAGAGCATCCATGAAAAGATTGTTGAGATAGTAAAGACAGGAAAATGCAAGTTCCATGATGAACTCTTAAAAGAACTTCCGCCGACCATCCTTGAACTCCTTCAGGTGTCAGGCATTGGACCAAAGAAGGTTCAGTTACTTTACAAAGAACTTGGCATCCAGAGTGTCTCTGATTTGGAAAAGGCTGCAAAGGCACATAAAATCCACACTCTGGCAGGCATGGGTGAAAAGACAGAAGAAAATATTTTAAAGGCGATTGAGAACCTAAAGCAGAGCAAGGGGCGGTTTAAACTGGGTATTGCAATGACATATGCAGTCCCGCTTATAGAATATCTGAAAAATATTGATGGTGTAATCCATGTTTCAGAGGCAGGGAGTTTAAGGAGAAGAAAAGAGACCATAGGAGATATAGATATCCTTGTTGCATGTAAAAAAGGTTCGCGTGTAATGGACAGGTTTATAGCATATCCGGAGGTCAGGGAGGTTCTTGCAAAGGGCGATACAAAATCAACAGTAATACTGCGGTGCGGGCTTCAGGCAGATGTAAGGGTTCTCGATAAAAAATCGTATGGCGCGGCGCTTCAGTATTTTACAGGTTCAAAAGCGCATAATATTGCAATAAGGGAAAGGGCAAAGAAGATGGGCCTCAAGGTGAGTGAATACGGCGTGTTTGATGAGAAAACGGATAAATGGATTGCAGGCGAAACAGAGGAGGATGTTTACAGGGCAGTGGGGCTTCCGTGGATACCGCCTGAAATCAGGGAAAATGCAGGCGAGATAGAATCTGCATTAAATGATAAACTTCCGCATTTAATAGATGTGAAAGATTTGAAGGGGGACCTGCATGTCCATACAACAGAGACCGACGGCGCCAGCACCCTTGATGAGATGGTTGAATCTGCAATTAAACAGGGTTATGAGTATATTGCAATAACAGACCATTCAAAGGCAGTGAGCATTGCCCATGGGCTTGATGAAAAAAGGGTTTTAAGACAGATTGAGGAGATAGACAAACTCAACAAACGGTTCACGGTTTACGGTTCACGGTTTACGGTCCTAAAAGGTATAGAGGTGGATATCAAGGCTGACGGTTCACTGGATTTGGATAAGGATGTTCTGGCTAAACTTGATGTGGTTGCCGCTGCTGTTCATTCAAGGTTCAATATGACAGAAGGGGAGATGACTGCACGGATTGTAAAGGCAATATCATCAGGCATTGTACATATAATCGCACATCCGACAGGCAGGCTTATAAACGAGAGGATGCCTTATGCAGTAAATATGACAGAGGTTTTAAGGGCTACAAAGATGCACAATGTAATAATGGAGTTGAATTCATATCCTGACAGGCTGGATTTGAATGACATACACTGCAAACTTGCAAAAGAAATGGGTGTGATGATCGCAATATCAACAGACTCCCACAGCAGATTCCATCTGGAAAATATAAGGTTCGGCATATACACAGCCCGCAGGGGCTGGCTGGAAAAGAAGGATGTGTTGAATACAATGCCGCTGAATAAGGCGCTAAAGATATTGAAAAGAAAGTAACTTGATAAGAGGTGATTTTCCGAAAATTAAGCGGTTAATGTTAAAAAATGACCCTAAACCTCTCACAATTTCTATCAGATAAACAAATCCTCCTTAACCTCAATGTACGGAGCCACAGGGATGCATTGAAAAATATGGTCTGCATTCTTGGCAGAGAATGCGGAACAGAGGAATCCATAAAAACATTTTTAGACCATGAGAGTATTGACGGCATACTTTCAGGCACAGGCTCCGCAATATTCCACTCTATATCAGAAGCTGTTGATGATATAAAGATTGTCATTGCAGTCTCTCCCCGCGGGATTCCACATCCAATGAAACGAAAGCAAAATATACATATCATCTTTCTCATCATATCTCCCATAAAGGAGAGCGGGACGCACTTCCAGATACTTTCAAAACTGGAAGGGTTTCTTTTAAACAGGGCATTCAGGCATAAACTCCTTACAGCAAAGATAAAGGAAGATATTATAAAGGCAGTAAATATGGAAGAGGGCATGGGAAGGGATGCATATATCCCTTTAAGCAGGGAAGAGATATTTTCAGAACTCAATACAGCAGAAAACGGGCTTACAAATGAAGAGGCTGAAAAGCGGCTTGGAATCGTTGGTCAAAATGTTATCAGGAGGATAAAGAAAAAAAGACTTATTTATGATTTCCTGCAGAACCTTACAAATCTCTTTGCACTCCTTTTATGGCTGGGCGGTGCAATGGCATTTATTGCCGGCATGCCTGAACTTGGATGGGCAATATTTCTTGTAATTATTATAAATGCACTTTTCAGTTTCTGGCAGGAATATAAGGCAGAAAAGGCTGTAGAGGCGCTTCAGAGACTCCTGCCGCAAAAGGTAAATGCCCTGAGGGGCGGCATTGAAAAAGAAATTTCAGCGGAAAAGATCGTACCGGGGGATATTGTTCTCCTTTCAGAGGGGGATAATATGACTGCTGATGGGAGGCTTATTGAAGCAGAGAACATGCGGGTTGATAATAGTGCCCTGACCGGTGAATCAAAGCCTGTTTATAAAACAGCGGAGTCTATTGAAAACGGAAAAAACTTTATATGGACTGAAATGCCTAATCTCATATTTGCAGGCACAGGGGTTATTTCAGGGCAGGGAAGGGCAGTTGTTACAGCAACAGGCATGGACACTGAAATAGGCAAGGTCGCATATCTGACTCAGGCAATAAAGGATGAGATGAGCCCCCTTCAAAAGGAGATGATCCGGGTAACAAAGACTGTAACAGTTATAGCCCTTACCACAGGGATTATATTCTTTGGACTTGGATACAACCTGGGCGGACTTTCCCTTGCAGCGAGTTTTATATTTGCCATAGGCATCATCGTTGCAAATGTGCCTGAGGGACTGCTCCCCACGGTAACCCTTTCCCTTGCCATGGGTGTGCAGAGGATGGCAAAGAAAAAGGCTATTGTAAAAAAACTCTCTGCTGTTGAAACCCTTGGCTGCACAACAGTTATATGCACTGACAAGACAGGGACACTCACAACCAATGAGATGTGTGTTACGAGGTTGTGGGTAAATGGAAAGATAATTGAAGTTGCAGGCACAGGTTATAAGCCTGTTGGCAGATTTTTGCTAAATGACAGTATACTGGAAGAACAGGCATTGAAAGACGAAGGTGTGATTGAAATCTTAAAGGCTGCCAGTCTCTGCAGCAATGCACATCTTATACAACCATCCTCAGAAAAACCTTTCTGGTTAATTTCAGGAGACCCTACAGAAGGCGCTTTGATTGTTACTGCAGAAAAAGCAGGACTTAATCGTGATGAAATGAAAAAGACAAACCCCAGAATTGGACATCTGCCATTCGAGAGGGTAAGGAAGAGGATGACCACGATACATGAGAGGGGCATGGGGCATAGCGGGTGCCCTCTGGGCGCGGGCAAGGAGGTTACAGCATATGTAAAAGGTGCGCCTCTTGAGATATTAAAACTCTCTGCATATATAAAAACAGGTGAAGGGGTTATTAACCTTACTGAAGAAAAAAGAAATGAAATCTTAAAGCAGAATGATTTAATGGCGTCAGAAGGTTTGAGGATACTGGCAGTTGCGTATAAAGAAATAGCCGGCAGTCACCACAATCACAGTCTGACACAGGACGAAACAAAATACACAGCAGATGAGGTTGAGAGGGATTTGATATTTTTAGGACTTATTGCAATAAATGACCCGCTGAGACCAGAGGTAAAGGACGCTGTTTCTATGTGCCATAAGGCAGGGATACGGATAGTAATGATAACAGGTGACTACGGACTAACAGCAGAGGCAATAGCAAAAAAGGCGGGAATAGATAAAGACAGAACAAAGATAATAACAGGCGCTGAACTATCCAGATTATCCCACAGAGAATTAAAAGAGATTTTAAAACATGGAGAGATAATCTTTGCAAGGGTTGAGCCAAAGGATAAATTAAGGATTGTTGAGGTGCTTCAGTCAATTGGCGAGGTTGTTGCTGTTACAGGGGACGGCGTGAATGATGCGCCTGCTCTAAAGAAGGCTGACATAGGAATTGCAATGGGTATGCGCGGGAGCGATGTTGCAAAAGAATCCGCAGAGATAATCCTAACAGATGATAATTTTGCAACCATTGTTGAGGCAATAAAAGAAGGCAGGGCAGTTTATGCAAACATAAAAAAATTTGTGACATATATCTTTGCCAGCAACATACCTGAGATTATCCCGTTTATTGCCTTTGTTATGTTTAAAATACCTCTGCCTCTGACAGTGATGCAGATACTTGCTGTGGATTTGGGCACAGATGTTGTGCCTGCACTCGGACTTGGCGTTGAACCTCCTGAAAAGGGGATAATGGATGAGCCGCCGAGACCAAGAAATAAAAGGCTTTTGGACTTTAAATTGCTCTCAAGGGCATATTTTTTTCTTGGGCCAATTGAGGCTCTGTTCTGTATGGCTGGTTTTTATTTTGTGTATTTGAGCAAAGGCTGGCAGTGGGGAACATCTATGCCATCAGAAGGTATAATCTATACAACCGCCACAACCATGACCCTTGCAGGCATAGTTGCATCCCAGATAGGTAATGTCTTTGCATGCAGGACAGAAAAGGAATCTATATTCACAATAGGACTTTTCAAAAACAGGTTTGTCTTATTCGGCATACTTGTTGAGGTTATCTTAATATCAGCCCTAATCTACATACCATTTCTGCAGAAGGTATTTGGACTCGCGCCGCTTGAGATAAATGACCTGATTCTCCTTTCCTTCTTTCCTTTGATTTTACTTCTCTTTGAAGAGATAAGAAAAAAGAGTGCAAGGTTTTTAGCAAGAAGTCCGGGGGGGAAAGCAGATATTGATTATAAAACGTGACTGTAGTATAGTTAATTTGGAAGATAATAAACCACAGCAGATAACAAGGCACTGTTCTCTTATCACAAGGAGGATTAAAATTATGTATCTTGTTAGTTTGTTTAAAAAATCTATCTTTTTAGGACTTTTAGTTATTTTATTTGTTGCTATAACTATAACAAATCAGACATCTTTTGCAGAAGATAATAAAAAGGCGGCAGTCACTTTTGCGGTAGGGTGATTTGATATAGGCAAAGAAGCCCTGGAGGGGCTTGAAGGCATTAAGAAAGTGGAAAAGGGGTTTTATAACTCTATGGAGATAAATACGGTTTATTATGACCCATCGAAGACATCTATCAAAGAGATGGAAGATACCCTCAAAAAAGCAAGAACATACAGGGAAACTCTGAAGGAACCGATAAAATAAGAAGAGAATCGGGATGGTCAGGCTGTCCCCTTTATTTTTTACTTACTCTGTACGACCTCTTTTACTAACGGCTCCACCTTCACCTTCACTACCCTTTTCCCTTCAACATCAACAATTGTAAACCTGTAACCTGCGTGGTTTACAAATTCGCCGCCCCTTGGTATTTTTTGAAGTTTTGCAAGCATAAATCCTGCAAGCGTGTGGAACTCCTCTGTTTCTTCAAACGGGAGTCCCACATCCCTTAAATCCCGTATAGATGCAGAGCCATCTATTATCATTGTGCCGTTTTTGAGTTTTTCAATAAGCCCCCCTTTTTCTACATCATACTCGTCCTCTATCTCGCCGACTATCTCTTCAAGCAGGTCTTCAATAGTCACAAGGCCGTCTACATCGCCGTGTTCATTCACCACAATCGCCATATGCACCCTTTTTTTCTGCATGTCTTTTAAGAGTTTGCTTATCATGATTGTGTCGGGGACAAAGTATGGTGTGCGGACTATCTCGCTCAAAACCAGCGGTCTATTCTCTTTCAGCACCTTAAATACATCTTTATTATAAAGTATGCCCACTATCTGGTCAGGTGTTTCCCTGTACACAGGGTATCTGGAAAAACCTGTTTCTATCAGGAAGTCCAAGACCTTGTCATGGTGTGTATCTATATCAATGGCGCTGAACTTGTGTTTTGGCACCATTACCTCTTTTACAGTAGTATCTGCAAAATCAAATACGCTGTGGATTAGTTCCTGCTCTGTCTCCTCAAATATCCCCTTTCCCATACCTTCTTTTATAAAGTATTTTATCTCCTCCTCTGATACAAACGCCCTTTCCTCAAGTCCCTTTGCGCCAAAAAGTTTTAAGATAAAATTTGTAGATGCTGTCAATATCCTTACAAATAGAGATGATACCCTTGCAAGATAATCAATGGGTCTTGCGGAAAAACACGCAAACCCTTCTGCATAGCGAAGCGCTATTGATTTGGGCACAAGTTCGCCCAGTATGAGGGTAACATAGGAAATAACTATTACAACAATGGCAACAGATATCGCCTCGCTTAAGACATACAATGGCCAAACCGGGATACTTTGAAGTACAGGCTTTAAAAACTCAATGGCAGCGACGCCGCCAACTGCGGCTGCAAGACTTCCGACAAAAGTTATGCCGACCTGAACCGTTGCAAGGAATTTTTCTGGGTTGTCTTTCAGCCCCTTTACAATTGCAGCAGACTGCCTTCCTTCCTTTTCCATCTGCTCAAGTTTACTTCTCCTCGCAGAGATTATTGCAATCTCAGCGCCTGCAAGAAAACCATTTGCAAGGATAAGTATAAATATTATAGCGGCTTCAAGCCATATTGTGTCTGCTGACATAATGTCTCCTTCAGTAATTGGCAGATGGTGGTTGGCAATTGGCAGTTATGCAAACTGCAAACTGTAAACTGCCAACTGGGTTGGTTGGTTTAGCAAGTAAGATGCAGGGCAGCAGCAGTTTTTTCAAACCTATACATTTCATTATATGCCTCGCAAGCCTCTTTTGTCTTCATCTCAATGATTTTTATGCCTCGCAAAGGCAGCATTCTTCTTATCTCTTTTGAAACCTTCATCATGCCGTCTGCGCCTGTGCCTATAACAAGGGTTATGGGCCATTCAAGCATAACAACCTCTATATCAGCAAGGACTAGATTATGTCCTTCCTTCCTCCACCAGTTGTCTATTATCCTGTCAGGAAGGATTATTAAATCGCTCGTAAATGTCCTGCCGTCAATGATTATTTTGCCGAATTCGTAATGTTCAATCATAATGGCTTTGTAAAAAGTCCATCTGCTGTGTTGTCGCTGCGGCTTCTGCGCTCAACATACAAAAAAGTATGCCTCGCTTGAAGCCTTACTCCGCTTTGCATCTGGAGCTTTTTACTTTGCCATTGGAATTTATATGCCACAGCATTAGTAATTATAACCCCAGATTATAAAACGCCTCTCTGCCTAAAAACCTTGCAGTTTCTCCAAGTTCTTCTTCTATCCGCAATAATTGATTATACTTTGCAATGCGGTCTGTCCTTGATGCAGAGCCTGTCTTTATCTGTCCTGCATTTGTGGCAACTGCTATATCGGCAATAGTTGCATCCTCTGTTTCTCCGCTTCTGTGTGAGATTATTGCTGTGTAACCTGCCTTCTTTGCCATCTCAATTGCCTCAAGTGTTTCAGTAAGCGTTCCAATCTGATTCACCTTTATAAGGATTGAATTGCCAATGCCTTGTTCTATGCCCTTTGCCAGAATCTTTGTGTTTGTAACAAATATATCATCTCCTACAATCTGGATTTTTCTACCGAGTTTTTTCGTTAAGAGTTTCCAGCCGTTCCAGTCATTCTCGGACATGCCATCTTCAATAGATATAATTGGGTATTTTCTGACCAATCTTTCATAATACTCAACCATCCTTTCAGGAGAAAGGCTTTTGCCCTCGCCTTTCAGATTATAGACCCTTTTCTTGGGATCATAGAACTCGCTTGCTGCGGGGTCAAGTGCGATAAATATATCTTTACCCGGCTTGTAACCTGCAGATGAGACAGCCTCCATTATAAGTTCAACAGCCTCCTCATTTGCCTTTAAAGAAGGTGCAAAACCGCCCTCATCGCCAACAGCGGTATTAAGTCCTCTTTTTTTGAGGATAGATTTAAGCGTATGGAATACCTCTGTCCCCATCCTTATTGCATTTGCAAAATCCTTGGCGCCAACAGGCATTATCATAAACTCCTGAATATCAAGGCTGTTGTCAGCATGTGCGCCGCCGTTTATTATATTCATCATCGGCACAGGGAGTGTATTTGCATTCACACCGCCTATATAGCGGTATAAAGGTAAACATAAGGAGTTGCTGGCAGCCTTTGCTGCAGCAAGGGACACAGCAAGGATAGCATTTGCGCCGAGTTTTCTCTTATTTTCTGTGCCGTCAAGTTCTATCATCAGTTTGTCTATTAAAACCTGTTCAACAGCATCTATCCCGACTATCTCCACCCCAATCTTATCCTCAATATTTGCCACTGCCTTTAAAACGCCTTTGCCAAGGTATCTTTTTTTGTCCCCGTCCCGCAGTTCTACTGCTTCACGTTCACCTGTTGACGCACCTGAAGGAACTGCCGCCCTGCCGATAGAGCCGTCTCTTAGAATTATCTCAGCCTCCACAGTCGGGTTGCCTCTGGAATCAAGTATCTCCCTTGCTATAACATTTTGTATGGATGTCATAAACCCTCCCCGTATTAAGAGTCCGCAGGCAGTAATGCAAACTGGAAACTGCCAACTTATTCACAGCGAGGCTTTAGCCTCTACTGCAATCCTGTTAAAAAGATATGTCCCGAAATTATACTTTTCTCCCCCAAAAAAGCAACAGTATTTTAATTCACAGATCTCCGTGAATCTTCTTTCTTAACCTTTCTGTAAATTCAAGGTCGGGTTTCAGATATAAGCCTTTACTCTTTTATCATCAGGCATTGTTGTGCCTGCGGGTAATTTCTACTGCAACAGAACGGCAGTAGCGGAGCGCCCCTGGCTTGTCAACGGTAACAGTCACAGCCCTGCACCCTCTTATTCTTAAGACAGAGTGCGGCTATCTCGCCACATAGTTTTTCAATCAAAAGGAAAGAGGAGTTTTCCACAAGAGATATTATGCCCTTTTTTATATTCTTATAGTCTATTGTATCCTCTATGCAGTCAGTTGAACAGGCATGCCTTAAGTCGCAATTGAGCGCTACATTTATAATAACATCCTGTTTCTCCCTACGTTCCTCGGGGTTGATGCCAACTATGCAGCGAAGCAAAAGGTCCCGGATATAAATTTTATCAAGGTTTTCTTGCATTCTAATCTAAAAGCCTTTCCTTTAAATTTTCGCCGCCGTCCACAAATATGGTTTCTCCTGTAACAAACTCGTTTGAAAGGAGGAAGATGATTGTATCGGTTATATTATTCAATTTGCCGCCTTGCTGCAATAAGTTTCTGTGCCGCTCTTTTTCAATATAGGACTCATCTTTCCCGCAAGGAGGCAGTATTAAACCGGGTGCAACAGCATTCACTCGTATATCAGGTGCAAACTCCAGCGCCATCATCTTTGTAAGATGGCATAACAGGTTTTTACTCAATTGGTATGAAACCCTTTTCAAGTCGTATCGGGTTACACGGCTGTCCAGTAAATTGATTATTGCCCCTTTGTTTGTCTGTTTTGAAAATTTACGGGACAATAGCAGTGGTGCAAAAGAGTTTATCATTAAAGTGCGGTGGAGGTTTTCAATAGATATATCCGGGATACTGGATTTGTCAAAAACCGCGGCGCTGTTTATCAGGAAATCGATTTTGCCTGCCTTTGACTGAACCTCCTTAAACAGTTCTTCGGTTTCATGGACTCTAGATAAATCTGCACATACTTTACACCCATTTACCCCGAGTTTTTTAATCTCTTTGACAAGTTTTTCTGCCTCATCTTCTGAGGCATGGTAATGGATAACAACATTTACCCCATTTTTTGCGAGGGCGTTAACCATTGCACTGCCGATACGCACTGCCCCTCCTGTTACAAGGGCAGTCTTGCCTGCGAGGGAGTTGTCAGATATTTTCATTGAAGAGTATATTCTCAGAAATAAGTTCGGTGGGTACTGTTATTTAGTCCATGCTGTGCATTAATACCTCAAACCGCCAGCCATTGCCTCAAGCCTTCTTACCCTTTCTTCTATAGGTGGATGTGTGCTGAAGAGTTTGAGTATCCCGCCGCCGCTTAAGGGACTAACTATAAACATGTGTGCTGTTGCCTCGTTTGCATTCAACATTGGTATCCTTTTGTTTGCCATTTCAAGTTTTCTGAGTGCATCTGCAAGGTAAAGGGGGTTGCCGCATATATTCGCCCCGCCTGTATCTGCAGCATATTCCCTTGAGCGCGAGATTGCCATCTGTATAAGCATTGCAGCAAGGGGTGCTATTATCATCATTGCTATAAGGGCTATTGGGTTGCCGCCCCTTTCATCGTTGTTTCTTCCGCCGCCAAACACCGCTGCCCACTGTGCCATGTGTGCAAGATAACTTATCGCACCGGCAATGGTCGCTGCTATTGTTGAAAGCAGAATGTCTCTGTGCCTTATGTGTGCCAGTTCGTGTGCTATAACGCCTGCGAGTTCCTCTCTGCTGAGTATCCGCATTATACCTGTTGTAACTGCAACTGCTGCATGGCTGGGGTTTCTCCCTGTTGCGAAGGCATTGGGGGTATCATTCTCCATAGTATATACCTTTGGCAGAGGCATGTTTGCCCTCATTGCAAGGTCTCTCACTACTGCGTACAACTGCGGCGCATCGCCTTCCTCCACCCTCTTAGCACCGTACATTATGAGCACAATCTTATCGCTCCACCAGTATGTGACAAAGTTCATTACCCCTGCAAAAATAAGTGCTGTAATTGCGCCCTGCCTTCCGCCAATTGCATCACCCGCAAAAACAAGTATAGCGGTAAGCACAGCAAGTAAGATTGTTGTCTTCAAATAGTTCATGCTTGTAACCTCCCCTCCCTAATTATAATTTAGTCGCTGTTTGACCTGTTTCATTGTCATAGGTTTCACCTGTAAAATCTATTTTCCAACTCTTTGATGCCGCATCAAGTTCAAGATGCATATCGCTCTGCGCGGTAAAACTCCCTCCCAATGCAGAAGGCATGCTGTACTCTATGGTAACAACAGCAAGGTCTTTTTTAATATCACTGCTTATTATATTTACCTTCATGTCCTTCGAGTAGTTGGAAACAACCCCCTTAAACTGCTCTTCGTTCATTTTGTAGTGCTTGGTGCTTATCAGTTTATATGCCTCTCTCAATGTTGTTGGTCCGCCTTCTGCGACATAAGAATAGAATTTCTTCACAACCTCTTCAGGTTTCTCAATGCCTTTTGTCATTGCAGTATTCCCATTCGCACTGCAGCCTGCAAATATAAAGACAATTGCCATAAGTACACAAAAATTTAATATGTTTTTCATGGCCGTACCCTCTCTTAAAGTTTCTTGAATATCATAGGCAGAATTGTATTTTTTAGCAATACATTTTTAGGGCGCCTTAATCCTGTTAAAAAAAATATGTCCCGACTTATGGGTAAATACCCACAAAAGCCGGGACATAATAAGAACTACAAAAATTATAGATACTCTGGCTTTGGTGCTGTAATCTGCCCTTCAGGGACATTTAACTGCTTCTGCTTCTGAGCCTCTTCATAATCTCCAACACCAAGGTTTGAAGGACCTTTCTTCGGGTCATCAACAAAGAATGCCGCTCTCATTTCTAAATGCAGAGGTCCGCAGAATGTCTCGCAGTAGATTTCATACTCGCCTGCATAGTCTGCGACAAACTCTGTCATTAGCGAAACACCTCTTGGTATATGCAGCATTGTCCTTGTTGCATAAGGACCATAGATGGTAAAGCCCATGATAACATCAGGGTTCTTTGTGATGCCTGATGCCTTATCAATGTTTGTAACAATAATCCTGACTTTGTCATCCTTGTTGACCCTTATCTGCCTCGGGATATAACCATAACTGAATGCCTTTACTCTTATCTCCTTCACACCATCCTTTGCAACTGTAATACCCGGTTTGCCGGTGTCAACAGGAAGATAACTAATCTTTGCACCGCCGAGGTGTACGGGTCTAATTTCAGTTAACGGCTTATCAACAAGCCCCCCTTTCCCAGCCTGACCCATTGTCCAGTCTTTAACCAGATTGGCAAACATGACCTTTGCATTATGAGGTTCGCCGTCAACAGGGATAATCTTAAGAGTCTTGCCATAAGTCGGGCTCTTTTCATTTGCATCAATCATCTCGTGATTTACAGGCCAACGGATGCCTGTGGGGCTGAAAAGACCTGTAGAAAACTTATTGAGCGCAAACACATACTTATCATCCGCACTAATAGAAATGTGTCCTATCCTATAGTGAACCGGGAATTCGTCAACAACCTCAAGTTTATCCAGATCTGTCTTTACAATAGAGTCTGCAACAAAGCAGGATGTGTAAGCATATTTCCCTTTTGTGTCAAACACATTGTGGAGCGGTCCCGCTCCTGCTGGTATAACCTTTTTTACAGAAAGACTGTCCACATCAATGATTGTAATTGTTGCAGAGAGTTTATCTGCAACCTGGATATACCTTCCCTTTGGTTCAGCATCTGTCCCATGCGGGTTTTTTCCAACTGGTATCTCTTTTATAAGTTTAAAAGGATTTGGCTGGAATACACCGACTGTTGAATGATAGTAGTTGCCTGAGAATATCAATTCCTTTTTCGGCGGTTTGCTTACATCAAGATAATCAGGTGCGCTTGGCGCAGGACCCCAGTCAATGACCTGTGCCTTGCCTGTAGCAATATCCACCTTTGCCATCTTGCCTGTAAGTTCACCTGTTGCATAAAGGCTCTTACCATCCCTGCTTAACGATATATGATGAACACCGAATGGAAATGGCAGTGCAATAAGCCTTTCAAGGGAACCCAACTGCAGGTTGATTACTCCAATGGTATTGGCAGCCTTGTCATTAACATACAAAAATTTACCGTCAGGATTTAAGTTCTTATTACCTGAATTGTCCTTGGCGCTGAACACAGGCTCATGCAGGTCAACACCCACAAGGATATGCCTGTATGTCCTCATACTCGGGACACCAAATACAGCAACAGAACCGTCTGTTCCACCGGCATTATACATGAGCATTGTATCCTGCAGCGGGGCATCATTCGGCGATGTCTCTGTCACATGCCAGTCTCTTTCAGCAGCATTTACTGCCAAAGGAACCGCAGCCAGCATTATACATACTGCTATTAGAAAACCAATCTTCCTAAATTGCATTTTTATTCACCTCCTTATTTTATAGATTTATTTTATTGTAACCTTTTCAGGCGACTTTCTTAAACCACCTTCAACAAATCCGCCGCCTTTTAATTTGCCGCCCCTGCCTGCTAACTGCGCCTCAACTGACTCCTGTGCGTCCTTAAATTCAGCATTCTTTGCGGCATTCAGAGGCGTAACAGCATTCTCCTTTGACTTTGGGTCAAAAGAAGATTTTGGATTCAGATACTCATTTATGTCTTTAGGCGGTTTTGCATCTGCATTTGCCCTTACCCATGCTATAATATTCCAGATGTCCTGATCCTGTAAAAGATTTCCCCATGCAGGCATTATATCTGATAAATCCACTGCCCCGCCGCCGCCTTTTATCGTTGCAAAGAGTTCCACATTTGTCTTCTTGTTCATGTATGAACCTTTTGTAAGTATCCTTGGCTTTGGGTCAAGATATACTGCATTAGGGCCATCACCGTGCAGCAGCCAGCCGTGACATCCTACACAGTATACATAATACCACTGTTTCCCTTCATTGGGATCCGCTCCCGGAACAAGGGTTGTCTTGAATGACGCAGACCAGTTATTTGTCCACTGGTTATATAATGTATCATCTGATGCCTTTGCATCCTTTTTCCTTGCCCAGAGTTCTGTCTTCCCAGATGTTGCGCCATATCCGCTCTGTCCCTTTTCAAGTTTTGATATCTCTTTAGATGCATCCCTTGTAAACCTCTTTCCAACCCCTGTAAGATAGTCAAAACCTCCAATACCGTAGGTGCTTGCGGCAATGCCTTTCATCATGTCCATTGCCTCTTTCTCAAAATTATCTATTGCCTTTTTCAACTCTTCATCCGTACGGGTAGGACATTCTACCTTTTCATTCCCTGTCCTGCACCTCTTTTCAGCGGCATTGGCAATAGGCGCTGCAATAAAGACCGCAGCCAACAATGTTGCTAACAACCACATCTTTCCTTTCATGTCTTTCACCTCCTTTTAGGTTTAAGGCTTACACCTTACTTAAAAAGTAAATGTCATGCACCTCCTTTCCTTTTTGTCTGTTATCTTTCTAAGTAATTTATAAATATTTCTGCGTGTAAAAAATAGAATAGCAGACAAAAAAAGTCAAGAGAAAAATAGTATGAAAAACAGCCTTGCCTTTTGCTGCTCAAACTGTATAATAGTCTGCATTAAAAATCTTTTCCAGGAAAAAATTTGCCGAATTTTATCTTCTGTGTCCATATCCATCAGCCTGTAGGCAACTTTGACTTTGTTGTTGAAGATGCCTGCAAAAATGCATATCTCCCGTTTCTTAAGATATTGTCAGAATATCCTTCCATAAAACTGTCTCTCCATATTTCAGGTTATCTCCTGGACTATATACATGAACATCACAGGAGTTATATAGAACGGTTAAGGACCATGGTGAAGGCAGGGCAGGTTGAACTCTTGGGCGCCGGCTATTACGAGCCTGTGCTGACAGTAATCCCTGAAGCCGACAGGACAGGACAGATTAATCTCATGTCTGATAAACTGAACAAATATTTTGGCGTGAGACCCCGCGGCATATGGCTTACAGAGCGGGTATGGGAACCGCATCTGCCCGAATCTCTGAGCAATGCAGACGTTGAATATGTTGTTGTTGATGATTATCACTTTGTCAAGGCAGGGTTAAAGAAAGAAGACCTTTCGGGTTACTATATAACAGAGGAGCAGGGGCATATATTGAAGGTATTTCCGGGCAGCGAGAGACTTCGTTATATCATACCATTTGAGCATCCTGAGAAATTTATTGGTTTCCTGAAAAATGCGAAAAACGAGTCATCCCTGTTTGTCTTTGCTGATGACGGTGAAAAGTTCGGAGTATGGCCGGGCACACATGACTGGGTCTACAAAGAGAGGTGGCTTAAGAAATTTCTGGACACCCTGACAAACAACCTTGACTGGATAAAACCTGTTACATTCTCCGAATATATTGAAGAGAATGAACCTGTTGGCAGGGTATATCTTCCAACGACATCGTATATGGAAATGGGGGAATGGGCGCTTCCTGCAGAGGCATCTCTGGACTACACGAATCTGGTAAATGATATAAAAACCTGGCATGACGGAGAAAGGATAAGGAGGTTCCTTCAGGGAGGCATGTGGCGTAATTTCATGGCAAAATACCCTGAGGCAAACTGGATGCACAAGAGGATGCTCTCTGTAAGTAAACAACTCAAAAATCAAAAATCAAAAATCAAAAAAGGCAATATGGCAACAGCCTCCCGCCATTTATACATGGCACAGTGCAACGATGCTTACTGGCATGGCATCTTCGGCGGTCTTTATCTGCCTCACATAAGGAGCGCGGTTTATGAAAACCTTATAACTGCGGAAAACATTATAGAAGGCGATGATAAAAGGTCTTCTGAGACACGGGTTGAAATTGCGGACATTGATGCTGACACCCAGGAAGAAATCCTTATCAGGACACACATCTTTAACATCTTTCTTCTGCCCCATAAGGGGGGCTCAATCCAGGAACTTGATTTTAAACCAAAGGCTTACAACCTTACAAATGTCCTCACGCGGCGGTATGAGGGATACCATAATATGGTTAGGCAGAAGGCATCGGAACAAAGGGATAATGCTGCAAAAAGCATACACGATGTAACTAAAGTCAGGGAGACAGGGCTCGAAAGGGCGCTGATATATGATAAGTATGAAAGAAGGTCGCTGATTGACCATTTCATAAAACTGGGCACAACCCCTGATGTCATCCTTGATGCCATCAGGGCAGGAGAGTTTGAAGAGGGTGGAGGTTTTGTTAATGCAGTCTATGATTACAGGGTTGTTCCGGAAATCAATGAGGTTGTCTTGCACTGCACCAGCACTGCCTTCGGTATCCCTGTTAGGGTTGAAAAGGGCATAAAAACCGAGGGTACGGTCATCGCTGTTAATTACAGGATAACCAATTTATCTGATACCCTGTTACATACGGTTTTTGTTTCTGAATGGAATACGCTTTTGGGCTTTGGATTAAAGGCGCGGGATATGGGGGATATGGAAGAGTTTGAACTTCAGGAAGACTGGCTCGGGATAAAGTTTAATATGGGCTTAAAGCCGCAGGCACACCTATATATATATCCTGTTGAGACTGTATCTGTATCAGAAATGGGCTTTGAGAAAAATTTTCAGGCACTATGCATAATGCCGTGCTGGGATATAAGGGTTGCGGGAGGAGATACTGTATCTATAGGACTAACCATTGAGGTATTAGATGACAGTACCAAAATATATCTTGAAAAAAATCTGTGTCTCTGATAAAGTGCCGTCCTCCCAAAAAACGTGGACTTATCAACGCCTGTTGATAACCTTGTGCATAAGTTGGGCTTGCTAAATAAATGAACGACATATGGCAAAAGAGTTTGTTAGTAGTAAAGCACCGCGTTGACCCCCGGGTGTTTGACACATGGTTTAAACCAATAAAACAATTGGCTGCAAACGAGACCTCCATTGAACTTGAAGTCCCCAATAGGTTTTTCCTCGAATGGTTAAAGGATAATTATACCCCGCTGCTTCAGGACTCTCTGAAAGAGGCGACCAAGCGGGAATATTCAATTGTATGGCGTATAGGCAAAGACAAGGGTTCGGTATCAATAAGGGCGCATCCCTTGCCAGAATCAAACAAACCATCTTCAAATGCTTCTGAGAATGCTTCTGACAGGATTGTAAAAGAAGCAGGGCTTGCACAGAAATATACATTTGAAAACTTTGTTGTTGGAAGCAATAACGAGTTTGCCCATGCTGCCTGCTTTGCTGTTGCAAACCACCTTTCCAGTAAGTACAACCCTCTCTTTTTATATAGCGGCGCAGGACTTGGCAAGACACATCTTTTGCAGGCCATAGGGAACAGGGTCATACACAACAGGCATACTATAAAGGTGTATTATTATACATCTGAAAGGTTTATGAACGAATTCATAAACTGTGTCAGGCATGAAAAGATGACAGATTTCAAAAACAAACTCAGAAATACTGATATCCTACTAATTGATGATGTCCAGTTCTGGGCAGGCAAGGAGGGAACACAGGAGGAGTTCTTCCACACATTTAATGCCTTGTACGACTCGCACAGGCAAATAGTTTTAAGCAGCGACAAGTATCCAAAAGATATACGCGGTCTTGACGACCGGCTACGTTCAAGGTTTGCATGGGGTCTGATAGCAGATATCCAGCCGCCAGGTACCGAAGTCAAGATAGCGATATTGAAGAAAAAAGCGGAGGAGTACGGCATTACCCTGTCAGACGATGTGGCAAATTACCTGGCTGCCATAAGCGGCACAAATATCAGGGAACTTGAAGGCTACTTAATAAGGGTTGGCGCTGTCTCATCCCTTTCAGGCAAGGATATAACACTGAACCTTGCGAAAGACGCTTTAAAAAATATTATTGTGGAAAGTCATCCAAAGGTGCTAACCATAGAAGACATACAGGAAGCAGTTGCAAAGTTTTTCAATATAAAGGTTTCTGACCTCAGGTCAAAGAGAAGACACCAGAACATTGCCCTTCCAAGACAAATTGCGATGTATCTGGCAAGGGAATATATAAATGCCTCTTTCTCTGTTATAGGAGAACTGTTTGGTGGAAAAGACCACTCTACAGTAATACATGCATGCAAAAAAGTGAAAAAAAATATTGACAGCAGCCCTGAAATAAGAAAGAGTGTGGAGTCTATAATGTCCCGGTTGAAATGATGTTAATCTTCTGTTAATAAACTATTAAAACACATGCATGTTTGTTTATATAAAATAAAAAATATGGTTCGGGGTGGATATCTCAAACATACTCAGAAGGTTTTTAACATAATATTAAGAAATGGTTTTTAAAGAAATCAATATATTTATACTTTTTTCAACAATATTATGGTTTCCTACTATAACTATTACTAAAAATATTTAAATAAAATATAACAGGGGGCTTTTATGAAACTAACCATCCAGAAAAACAATCTTATAAAAACACTTCAGAACATTCAGAGTATTGTTGAAAGAAAGGTTACGCTTCCCATACTCTCAAATATTAAATTAGTTGCAGACAACAATAAGATAGAAATATATGCAACAAACATAGAGACATCGTGTAAAAGCACAATACCAGCGGAAATTAAAAAGAGCGGGGACATAACAATAAACGCAAGGAAATTTTTTGAGATAACAAAAGAACTCCCTGAAGAAAACATAGAAATATCAGTAGGCGAAAACTCAAGGATAACTATAAAGAGCGGTAAATCAAGGTTTAATATAAACGGCCTCCCGGCAAGCGAATTCCCGTCATTCCCTGAATATAATGAAGGCGTACTGACAGTTATAGACACAGAAGTAGTAAAAGAGATGATAGACAGGACCATCTTTGCTGTATCCACAGAAGAATACAGACACAATATAACAGGCATATTCTTTGAGGCAGAAGAAGGGAAGGTAAAAATGGCAGCAACAGACGGCTACAGGCTTGCATCCATAGAGAAACCAACAGAAACAGAGATTAAACTAAACAAGGGTGTTATCATCCCGAGGAGGGGGATTCTGGAAATAAAAAAGATATTAGACAATGAAGGGTCTTTACTCGCCGGCATTACAGACAACAGTATGGCTTTTAAAAAAGGGAATACAGTGCTTATAATCAGGCTTATAGAAGGTGAATTCCCGTCATATGGGCAGGTAATACCTAAAGACAACAACAAGTTGATAACAATCAGCAGGGAGGTTCTTGCCTCTGCTATAAGAAGGGTATCTGTCCTGTCATCAGACAAAATACGGGGTATTAAGTTCAGTATATCAAAGGGGAAGATGTCTCTTTACTCGAATAACCCTGACCTTGGGGATGCCCTCGAAGAAATAGATATCAAATATGATGGGGATGATATGGAGGTGGCATTTAATGTTGATTATATGCTGGATGTTTTGAACATACTTTATACAAATAATATTAATCTGGAATTAAAAGACAGCGGCAGTGCAGGGATAATAAAAACAGGGCTTGATGATGGATATACTTATGTAATTATGCCAATGAGGGTGTGAAAGGAATAATATGCAGCCGAAGACATATGAGGTTATATGGGGCCCGTGGAGATTTTATCTCCCGATAGGGATTAAAACGCTTATAGCATTTCTTATAGTAATAGCAACCCTTGCCGGCAGTATATATTACTACACATCTGTAACACTTTCTGCACAATTAGAAAAAGAGGCATTAGATCATCTGCAGTCCACACTCAAGGGCGGCTGGAGAATTTATTATTCAAGAATGGACCAGATGAAATACAGCATGCTGCAGGCAGCAACAGAAAACCATATAAAGTCTGCGGTAGTAAAAAAAGACAG
>MGPS01000072.1:1428-12801 GCA_001797495.1 Deltaproteobacteria bacterium GWC2_42_11 | reverse complement strand
CTGATAACACACCTGCTATATTCCTGAATGCAACCCTGTGAAAATATGGGTCAAATACTGCTATAGCCTCTATGTCACCACCAAATACCTTTTTGAGTTTAATCCCTGTAATAAGCGCTGCATAAGAATATGGACTGCCGTCTATGCAAACTATAATCTTTTTATTGAATGAGTTGTTCTTAACTACAAGTATATCCTTATTTATACCCCTTACTACCCTCTCGCATACTCCACCAAGAAGGCTATGCTCCACTACTCCTTTGCCAAATCCTCCAATTACTATAAGGTCGTATGCACCTTCCTCTGCCTCTTTTATGAGTTCAATGTAGTTTTTGCCTTCTCTGCTCTTTCTTTTAAATGTTATCCCCTTGTCTTTTGCCTTTATATCTGTCCTGTCAAGATATGAGTCTGCAATTACATTCAGTCCCTTTGCTATAAGACTTTCATGTATCTTCCTCTGCCTCTTTAATACTGCTTCTGACTGATATTGAGATGGAAGCCCTGTCTCCATGTCCATGAATCTTGTCTCATGGAGCCTTGCTGCATATACATGACAGCCTGTAACTTCGGATGAATATCCCTCTGCTATACTGAATGCAGCATCTACACCAAAATCTGAATATTCAGAGTTGTCTGTTGGTATGAGGATGTTTTTGAACATGTTATCGGTTATCGGTAGCCGCAGGCTTTATGCCTGCGTTAAAACGCAACCTAAAGGTTGCGGCTACAATTCCTAATTCGTAATTCTTATCTTTCCTTCCTGCTTCTCCTCACCAGCCACCATTCTCCAATGCCTGTTATCGCTATGCCTAAAAACGCGTAGAGATAGACACTTAAGGGTTTAGATTCCTCAAGAAAGAGATAGTGCCATGAGGAAAGACTCATGATGAGGTTATGCTCGCCGTTAGAACCATCCCATACATTTAATGCAATTGGTATGAATTTGCTCTTTTCAAACTGGATATCGTTTTTGCCATCTGTAGTAAGGGGCCTTTTTATAACTACTTTCCATACCCCTCCACTCCATACGCCTTTGCCTTTTGCCTGCTGGTCTTTTTCAGGTTGAACCCTGATGGGCTGGCTATAACCCAATGCGTTTACATCCTCAACAGATGGTTTGCCACCCTCCTCTAGGTCTGCCTTCCATACCCATAGATTTACAGGGTTGCTGCTATCCCCTCTAAAGAAATGCGGCTTTTTGGTGCCATCAGCAGCCTTTACAGAGAATTGAATGGCTATAGAATCCGTAAAAGTACCTGGTTCCTGTGGAATATCCTTCCACTTTACATAGCCACCATATTCATTCGGCAATTTATAATCCAGTTCGGGCTTATGAACGGCATCTTTAAATCTATCACCCCATTCCAGGAGGAAGGCTATCTCTTTGTCATTATAGATGGACTTAACCGTTACCAAATCCACAGAGGGATTTTCCCACCTGGGTTTTGCTATGACCTGACCGGCCATCTGTACATCTATTGATTCGGCTTTCCCCCATGCAGGATTATCAGGGGCTGATGGAAGTTCACCATTAACATATCTTGCCCTGAGCACAGATTCATTTTTGACTTCCCTCTTTTGCAGGGAGACAACGAAATTTGCCAGATGCCATCTTTCTTCCTCATTAAGAGAATCTACAAATGACGGCATAGGGGTTCCGTTGATACCTGTGGAAAACCGCTTGTATATATCAAGGGGAGTATTACCTGCCTTATATCGCCAACCCTTCGTCAGGTCAAAGGGAAGTATTGGGTCACCCTTGAATTTATCGGCAAGTTTTGCAGAATTTGGGCCGTCCCCCCTGCCGCGGTCACCGTGACATTCCCAGCACTTCATCTCTTTGAATATCTTTTCTCCTTTTGCAATGCTTTCCGGAGATGACTTAACTTCATTGGATACCTTCACCACCTGCTGATATGGATCGTTGTCCTTATCAGCAAAACTATCTGAAAATGCCTTTATGTAATACATCACCTGCCATCTCTCTTCTTCTGCGAGGCCATTTTTGATCTTATCGCTATCAAATGTTTGCATGGCTGTACCAGGTATGCCCCTGCTGATTGTCATGAACAGGTCTTCATCTGTGGGTAATGCACCGGTTTCTGTTGAACGGAATTTGTACAGTCCGGTTGTAAAATCCCTCGGCATTGGCATCATCTGCTGTGCCGCAGGACCATTCCCGTCTCCAAGGAGTCCGTGGCAGAACGAGCATCTTTTAAAGTATATGCCCTTGCCCCTTTCTCTTGCCTCTGGTGTATTAGGGATTTTTGCCTTTGCAGGTTTATCCGCTGCATTAGATAAAGTAGCCAGTAGCAAGCAGCCAGTAACCAGTAAAAATAATATAAAAACTCTTTTCATCAATTGCCTCCGAAGATAAGTTATGAGTTTATGAGTTAAGGAGTTGAGGAGTTAATTACCAAACACCACAACTCCCTAATTCCGAACTCCCAACTTCTAACTAATGCTTTTCCGGCTGTCTCGGTGTTTTCTGTGCCAGATCATATTCTGCCATTATTATCTTCCATCTTTCCTCATCTGTAAGATTAAGTTTCCATACAGGCATTGCAGAATCCCATGGTGTTGCCTCTGTTGGCAGTCCTATCCCGCCATTCGATACCCTCCAGAATGTGTATCCCTCTACTATGGTCTCTATTGTCCCGTTGTCTGTAAAGTTTATTGGTCTTAATTTAAAACCATCTGCCATAGGTCCATCACCACCTGTAGAATCCCCATGACACGGACGGCAGTTCATGGCATAAAGCGCCCTTCCTTCAAAAAGATTCTTTTCATGGAGGGCTGACTTTGCAGTCTCTTTACTTATATTTCCCGCCTTGAGTTCATTTAGAAATTTCATAACAGGTTCTGTTGGGATAAATGATAATATATGTTTGTCAGGGTTTTTCTCTTTCCATCTCCCTATATCCTCTTTTACCTGCTGGATAAATTCAATGCTCCCTTGTTTTGCCTGCTCAATGAATGTGTTTATCTGGTTATCATTAGGGTTTTCTAATGGGTTTTTTAATGTCTCCATATTCTTCGGGAAATTGCTTGAGGGATGCTGTATCCTTAGTGATGTGGGCGCTGCTGCCTTTGGCACAGTAAAATCATAAACCTGCCAGCCTGCTATAAGAGGGATAACCGCTAAAACAATATTCCTCGTCCTGATGCCATAATCACCTGAAAGAAACCTCTCTACAGGAACCTTGAATTCCTTAAGCCTTTCTTCAGAAAAGGTTATATAAATGAATAAGGCTATTATTGTTAAAATTAAATAGAAAACCATCAGAGTCCCTGGAACAGGTAAAGGGAAAGGCATGCCTGTTATCTGCCTTGATACAAGGGGTATTACCCACTTTATAATGCCGTAAACTACAATGAGTGTAATTGCAGTGTTTAAGAATGCGCTTGTTTTAAATCTCTCTTTCATTTATAAAACCTCCGTTTCACTTCTTCTTCTCTCCCTTTTGCAAGAGCATAAACGCCACTATGTCCTGATAGTCCTTAACTGTTATCACCTCTACAATTTCATCAGGCATTACACTTTTGTTTTTATCAATTTGAAGTTCCTTTATCTCTGACTTCGGGACATTTATAATAACGCCTGCGCTAACTGCAATATCCACTGAATCAGCGCTATCCTTGATCTTCACACCCGATACCTTTTTCCCGCTTGCATCAAACATCTCCTTTCCATCTTTTTTGATAACTGTATATGTCTCATAACCAGGTGTAAATGTATCTGCAGGACGAAGTATTGACTCTGATATGGATTTAAATCCTTTTGTCCCGATGGTTGTTAAATCAGGTCCTATGTCCCCGCCCTGACCTTTAAGTTTATGGCAGTCTATACAACCCGCACCCATGAATACCTCTTCTCCATGACCAGGGTCCCCGCCGCCTGCTTGTGAGCCTGCTATGACTCTGTCATAGAATTTTTTTGATAGTTCTGTAGGATTGTTTATTGCATTTACATCTACTTCTCCACCCTGACTTAATAGGTAGAGTATTGCTGCCTTTATTTCATTTAATGAAAGTGATATTGGAGGCGCATATACTACTGCCATCTCGTTTTTAAACCCTTCAACTAGGTATGCAGATGGATTTGCCAGGCTCTCTATAAGGTAATCAGCTGGAGTATACGGAAGACCTGTGTCTTTTTCTCTTTGTTTTGCCCTCTCCTTTGCCCTTTCTCCTATTGGCAATGGGAATTTGTCTCCCCATACTCCAAGGTTTGGACACCTCACAGCGCTCCCACTGTCCCCAATACTGTGGCATGTGTAACACCTGCCTTTGCCCCAGAATATAGCCTCACCACCTTCGGGACTCATGTCAACCGCACCACCTGCCTTTTTCTCGCCGCCTGTGAGACTCGTTATTGCACTGCCAACCCACAGGAATACTGCAAGGACAACTATTAAAAGTGTAAAAACCTTTCCGACTACCTTACCCATGCATAAACCTCCGAAATAAGTTTAGGAGTTAAGGAGTAAAAACAAATACAGTTTAGGAGTTGTTATCTTTTAACTCTTTAACCCCTGAACTCTCTAACTCCTTAACTTCTTTTCCTTTCGCTATCCCGCCAAGCCAGAACATGAACGCAACACCTATAAGGAATATAAATACACATAATCCTACCATCTGGGTCATTGTGTAGTTGCTCGGTGTATATGCCCAATCTGATGTATCCCTCATGACCCCGAATATGTGCCAGTCGCTTCTAAGCCCTGACCTTATAAATCCCATAAGCCCCATATTAATGGTGATTATTATGGTAAGAAGAAGTAATGCATACTGACTCCTCACTGTCATCTTCCCCCATTTAAGTTCTCCTATTACCTTCGCGCCCCTGAATAAAAATACATCTATTGCACTAACAAGGATTATGCATGATATTAATTGCAAAAATTGGCTTACTGCTATGTTCCTCAAAAATGGACTTGCCTTTTCCATGACTATAAATCCATATACCCCTAAGAATACGACTACATTGAATGCTGTTGCCCCTAGATAGACCCACTGTGCCAAAATCCCTCTGTCTTTTAAGGCAAGGACTACTGCTATGACTGCTGCAATGCATTCAAAGGTTAAAAGTATGCCTACAGCCTTAAAATAACCTGCACGGTCAGGAGGTAAATCAAGCACCTTCGGGTCAAGCCCTAATAGATAAACTGCATACTGCCCTACTATGAGGACTGATATAAGCCCTGCTATGGGTATGACTATCTTGGGAAGTTTGCCCTGTTTTGTTACAGGGACTGTGTCTCCTTTGTTTCCTCTTCTGTAGAGGAGAAAACTAAAGAATGTAGAAAGGATAATCAGGTTTACTACTGCATTCTTTGCAGGCATGAGTCCTAGAAATTTTAAAGTCGGGTGATACTGACTCCCTCCCATACCGGAAACCTCCTGCCCTGTAAGAGGGAGGTTGTGAGGGGTAAGCCATATTGCAAATGATACAATTATTAAGACAAGCATGTATTTTATATACTTGTAATACCTCTCTGCGCCAGGTATCCTTGTCATCCCGCTCCAGAGATAGTAGTTGCTTATAAGAAAGAGTGAACCAACAAGCATTGCCTGTATGATGAATGTCCATGAAAAATCACCGCCCATCATGTTGTTGCCCATTACCGCGCTGGTTGAATAGACTTCTCTCCCAAGATAATATCCTGCAAATGGAATGGGGATGAGCCCTGCTATTGCTACAAAGTTCGATATATATCCCATCCAGTCATAATGCGCCCTCTCCTCTTCTGTCTTGCTGCCTATGAACTTAACTGCTGCGTATGCGCCTGCTACAAGTCCGCCAAAGGCAAGGTTGCCAAGCATCCTGTGCATGGCAAGAGGGGTTGCAAGGGTGTTTTCAAATACCTGCCATGTGGTGCCTGTTAAATCCCCTTTTTCTGTTACACCCTGTGGGCTCATCATAAAACCTGCCCATGAATTTGCGAGTTGCATTATTGCTGTGCCAAATATGTTTAAAAGTATGCCTATGAATATATGAAAACTCTTCCTGTCCTTTATTATAAAAAGCCCTATGGCAAGAGGCAGAATATATAATACTGTCATGAATACCTTTGTGTCCCCCCTCATCTTCGGACCTATAAGACCAAAGAAAAAGAGAATGCCTGTTACAAGAACAAGTCCGCCTAATGCCTTTGGTATGAACTTGAGACTTAATCCAATTTTCGATTTTAATTCGTAATTCGTAACTCGTAACTCGTAACTCTCCTGCAGCCAGTCCCACCCATAGTAGTAAAGATATAAACAAAAGGTCTCCCCAAAGAATAAAAGGGCATAGATGAACATTACATCCTTGAATATCCCTGCCATATATCCCATGAATGTGGGGTATAGTGTAAATAATGCAAAGGCAAGAAGTCCTCCAAATGCTGCGGTTGTTGCATATGCTACACTTAATAGGCTGGTAAATTCATAAGCAAGTTTGTCAAACCTCTTGTCTCCACCCTTCCAGCCTATGACTTCTATGATTACTGCAAATAACGGCACTCCCAATACAAATGCGCCAAAATATAAGTGCATCTGCGCCAAAAACCAGACCACCTTCCGGGAATCTAATCCAAATACCTGACGGTATTCGCTGTCAAAGGCAAAGGCAGGGGTGGAAAAAATAATGGTTAAAAGGAGCCCCAACGGTATCCATTTAAAAAGTCTTTTTAACAACAAGTGCATATAGTTTCTACCTCCATATCTACATTTCAAACACCTGGCTAATTTTGAACACTTTTCGCTGCCCCGATAGTTTTTGCTATGTCCTCCAAAGTACAGCCCTTCAAGCAATCCAGAAACATCCTCTGAACATCCTGCCAGACCTGATGGAAATGACAGGCTCCCTTGTCCCCTGACTGCATAGCCAGATATTGAAGTCCTCTAATAGCGTACTCTGATGCCTTACTAAGCCTGAACATTCATTGTCTCAGATTAGTAGTATCAACCGTTTATTTTGAAAAGTCTTATAACGCAATCTCCAGGATTTTATGGTACTGACTCTCTATTGCTCACTGAGGCTTTTACTGAGGCTTTTGAAGTTTATCCAGACCTTTTAATGCCTCCTTAATCTGCTCCTCTGCCCTATTAAGAAGGTTCAGAATAACCCGCCTCTCGAGGGTCTTTTCTTCCCTGATTAAGGTGGAGACCCTCTTTGCAAAATTGCCAGCGTCGGAGACCTCCTTAAAGAGAGAAGAGCTCCTGACAAAAAAGGAACCTTTATTAATTTTAACAAGTTTTAATCCCTTCTCAAGGGTCTCCATATCACCATTGAGTTTTAAAAGCCTATTTCTTATCTCTTCCCTCCAATACCCCTGCCACTCACTATAAAGGTCTGGATGACATAGGTCGCAGCCCCTCTCAACCTCTCTAAACACCTCATGTTTGAACCCTATACCGTGACACTCTTCACATTTAACATCTTTTGGCATCAGTTCAGGAGGGTGGGGGAGGGGATCTTTTAGGGTCTTTAGTTTATCAAAAAAGTCTCCATATAGGGGATGGCAGGTCTGACATTTGGATTCTAATGGTTTATACCTTCCGTTAGTGTGGCATTGAGCACACTCTAGCAGGAGATGGACCCCTTTCAGTTTATATTCTGACTTTTCATGGTCGTAGGTAGAGGGTTTCCACGCCCCTACATTGTGGCAGTCATCGCATCTATTCTGTACAAACTGCTTTTTATGCTCATCAGTATGGCAGGATATGCATTTAGAAAAGTCCAACCACTTTAGCCGGTCATTTAAATGACATTTTTCGCAAGCAACGGCTTCATGTTTCCCCTCTAATATATACCTGGTTTTAGAATGCTCTACCTTTAACTCTTTCCAGAATCCTTTCAATGGCCTCCATGTCTCAGTGTTGTGACAACCTTCGCATTTCTTGCCCAGAGTCTTCAGGGGGGTTCCCATGGTACCTGCGTGTTTGTCCTTGTGGCAGTCTATACAACTCTGGAATTTCATCCCCACATATTTTACCACCCTATTCTCAGTTGGGTGGCATTTGAAACAGTCTATATCCTTATGCCTTCCTGTCAAACTATACTTGGAATCTCTGTTGTGAATAAAATTGATATCCCTTCCCTTCCATGAGGCAAGGTTGTGGCAACCTTCACAGGTTCGGGAGAGCTGCCCCTGATGTATATCTTTGTGACAGTTTAGACAGTCATCCCTTAAACCTATGTAAGTTCTCTTTTCAGCCTTTGTTTTTTGATACTCAGGAGAATGGCACTTTTCACACCTGACATCCCTGTGTTTTCCTTCCAGGCGGTAGCCAGTTTTTTCGTGGGGAAATGTCTTTTCGTCCAAGGCAAGGATATCAAAGGCACTCCCCTTATGGTCAGTGTGGCAGATTATACACCTCTTCTTTGCTATATCACCAATTGAGTGGTAACCGGTCTTTAAATCAATCTTTTCCTTAAGCACGCTATGACAGGCAAGGCATTTCTTGTCTGGAACCCCGCCGTTTAGTAAGTGGCACTTGGTACAGTTGGTAATACCTTCCAAATGTGAGTGAGGTTGAGTTAGTTTCCCTGGACTTAAAATGTCCCCTGTCTTCAGATTGAAAATACCAGCGCCATCACCTCCCTTTTCCTCACCTTTTCCCTGAGCAGAATCAGCCCCTGAAAGGGTCACAATTAACCCTACAAAGAGGACTAAAAAGTACCTTTTTATATACCTTGTATATCTCTCTATATTATTATCCATTATAAGACCTTTATAAATGACCCTTAACTTTGCAGGCATATCACTTTATTGCAAAAAGGTATCCTGTTACAGAATGAATGACCATAACAAACAAAAAGGCTAAACTAAAGACCCTGTGGAGCAACTGCCATCTCCCAAAAAGTCTCTCATTGACTTCATACTGGTCAACCCTTCTCCTAAAAAGGGAATATCTCTTAACCAGTCCTGATATATATACCACTTCCCAAGAGGGCAATCTCAAATCTCTCCTTAACATCTTCTTAAACCCCCATATCTTTAAGGGTATAATAAATAGGTCATTAAACGCTGCAATGCCCAAGACCTTAAAATTACCAAACCCCTTGCCACCTTTGTAAAAACTCATACTTACCTCATGTAAATTGATATCCTCAATGCCTCTCTCTTTTAATACCTCAGATATAAACCTGCTCATCTCATTTATTTCCTTCATCGTTAGCTCTTTTGTCCCTATCCCTCTTAATCTCTGGGTATATATGTAACTTCCAATTATCCCATTTATAAGGAGGAATACCATCAGCCAAAAGGCAAAAAAGGCAAGATTGGTGTAATTCCACACCATAAATGATGTATGATAGAGGACCAAGATGGTGCCGGAAATACCCAAGATAATATGGAGGTTTAACCATAAGCCGGCTTCAGCCATCCGTTCTAATATCTTGACCTTCTTCCCCAAAGGATATGACTGGACAAACAAGAATATCAAACACCCTGTGATACCAAGATAATAGCCTATCCCTCTCCCTGGCTGAAAGGGTTCCTGGTAAAAAAGGTAACCCAATATAAGGACAACCCCAAAACCTATTGCCGATAAAATGAGTTTCATTAGATCTGTTTTCTCTCCTCTTCTTTGTTTAATAAACTTCCTAGATATCTCCTGTCCAGGACTATAAATAGGTCAGTAAAGGAGGCAAGGGCTGGATAAAAACCTTTTTTAAAGGTCTTTTCTATGACTGCCCTTAAATCAGAGAACCATAAGCCAAGGTGTCTGTTCATAAAATCACTCTCTGCCAAAATGTAGGGTTTAACCTCTACACCTTCTTTCTCGGCTTGAACTTCCTTAAAGGATAGAAAGTGCATAAACTCCAGTTCTGCTACGAGGTGGTCATGGAGTTCTTTAAAATCCTCCGAAAGGGAGAGACCAAAGGTTTTGTAAAACATAAGGACCTCGTGTAATAGCTGGGGCCTTTGTAAACCTCCTCTGTAGACGCCCTCGTATAAGGGGCAAGGGGGGCTGGGTTTACCTACATCAAATGTCATAGTATATCTTGAATCAAACTCCTGGTAGGAATCTTCCACCATCTTTAACTGATTTTCAAGTTCAATGGTCTTCTTCCTTAGCTCATCCCATGGCAGTAGAAAAACGGCATCTTTTAACCCCTTCCAGTAATCGCCCCCTTTTATATATAGGTAAAGATCCTCTTTAGGTCTTGAGTATCCTATTGACAAAAGTTTATAAATGTTACTCCTTATCATAGATATATTTTCCATATCGCCCCTTCCCATCATCCTATTTTTACTATTCTCATTAGACAAATACTAAAAGGGGGGGCACGAGGAAGATGAATAGACTGCCCCCCTTTGAACAACACTTATACCTATTTATTTATACTATTCTAACCTTAATGTTTGCCAGAAGGAAACAGACTTATGCCCATCTCTTTGGTTGCCTTCACCATCCCAGACGGCAAAAGCGATAAAGGTTTCAGTCCCACGGGCCAACTGAGTTTGGTTATCGCTTCCTGTCTTTAAGGGACGGGAGATGATAACCGTCCATTGACCCAGTTTCCAGTAACCATTTGCAGATAGATTTTCACCCTTCGTATTCGTAACAGCCACTGTGCCTATGCCATTGGCAACAATATTATCGGGTTTCTTCCGGTCAGCTCTCCAGTAGGTTATATTGACATAGGCATCTTGCTGCCCCTTTATATAATTTGGCAGGATTGGACCTATAACCAGGGGTAACTGCACGGCAGCGCCGTCAGCAAAAGTTGAGGAGGATTCCTTGGCATTCATGGTTCCATCCGTCCAATTAAGCATGATGAATATGTCCTTACCGTTGTGCAGGGTCTTTACTTTGACAGATCTGATAGCCGTTTTAAAGGCACGACCGGACACCACCGATGGCGCTGAACTCAGCACTACATCTACAGCGCCAATATCCTTCCATGGGGGCACATCACCCGCTATGACCATTGATAGTAGAGGTGGGTTAAGCAGCACATCAGAAGGCATATCAACATACTTGACTATAATAGCCGCTTCCTTCTCTACCTCCTGGGCATTCAATGATGAAAAACATAACAGGGGAAGGAGAAAGGACAAGGACATTACTAATAATATACTTGGCCCCCTCTGCATAAGTTCCAACTTCCTTTCAGGATTTATCTTCTCTTTCTAGATACTCCCCGCCTTCACAGGCGGGGAGTTACAGCTGAATTAAACCCACCTAAATCGCAAGGGTATGAGGTTCGTTGGTGAATGGGCCGTGGCGGCTCTCTTCCCTGCGGGCTATGAGTATGTCCATAAGTTCCGACTTATCACCAGCAACCTTTTTTGCCTTCTCCCTATTGAGGGTCCCAAGAACTTCCTTTACCCGCTTTATACGGTCACTTTTGCTCTGCTTGGCATCGTCCCCGAA
>MGPS01000072.1:1161-1421 GCA_001797495.1 Deltaproteobacteria bacterium GWC2_42_11 | reverse complement strand
GCCAGATACTCAATAGGTATCCTGTCGCCTTTCAGAATCTCACCATCCAGGGTCACCTTTGGTGGTGTAAGGGGCGGCACATAGTAAACATTAGGCTCTGTGCCAAACTCCGGGTGGAGCCGGAGCGCCACCTTATGGACATTTAACAACTTATAGGCACTGCTCTCCATATCGTCCAGATACCCTACATATCTCATTCGTCCAGGACACTGGGCAGAACATGCTGTAGTCACACCCTTCTCTAACCTTGGATAACAGTA
>MGPS01000072.1:0-769 GCA_001797495.1 Deltaproteobacteria bacterium GWC2_42_11 | reverse complement strand
AGCCGCCTCCCATTCCCTGCCAGCCTTTCGGATACCCCTTGCCAGGGTGAGTCTCCACATTATTCCAATACATGTAATCCATGCCCTCGCGTTTAGTCCACAGGTTCTTACAACCTATGGTGCATGTCTGACAGCCAAGGCACTTATTAATATCCATGACTATAATTACTTGACGCGCCATATAAATTGCCTCCTTTCATTAAGGTTTTATTCTTTCAACCCATAAATTTCTTCACCTCTACCCTGACATCCCTATTAACACCGGTAGGTCCCCAGTAGTTAGGCTTAAACTGTATGTGATAGTATCCCCCTACCATGTGTAAGGGATTTATACGAATGGGGACAGGACTATTGAAAGAAGAACCCTTCTTGATGTCAGGACTCCCCTGTTTTGCGTTGATAAACCGCTCGTAGCCGAAATAGATAATGGCAGAACCATTTGGGGCTGAAGGGTATATCTTTACCCTGCTAACCAGACGGCCGTGGTCGTTGAAGACCTCTGCCCAATCGTTGTCCTTAATGCCCCTTGCCTCCGCATCCTCAGGGCTCAAAAGGAAGTAAGAACCGCCCCGCATGAGCCTCAACATCTGTGTGCTGTCAGACCATGTGGAGTGTATAAACCAGCGGTTGTGAGGGGT
Source organism: Deltaproteobacteria bacterium GWC2_42_11 (assembly GCA_001797495.1). Taxonomy (GTDB): domain Bacteria; phylum Desulfobacterota; class GWC2-55-46; order UBA9637; family GWC2-42-11; genus GWC2-42-11. The sequence continues at coordinate 131 of MGPS01000072.1, read as the reverse complement.
GTCCCATTTCAATGGGTATTTATCCGCTTGAAGAACAGGCTTAAAGATAGGAAGTTCCTCCCCAAAGTCTATAAACCATTCATGGTCAATATAGAACTGCTGTCTGCCTGTAAGGGTAGGGTATGGCTTCT
>MGPS01000071.1 GCA_001797495.1 Deltaproteobacteria bacterium GWC2_42_11 | reverse complement strand
GCGGCGGCAGCATATGGGGCGTTATAAATATTAACACCTCCTCCATTTTATCTTCTTTTGACTCATTTTTGAAAAGCCATCCGAGTACAGGAACATCTTTAAACCATGGTATGCCGGAATTTGAATCACCTTTCCTATGTTTGGTCAGCCCGGAAATTACTATGGTCTCGCCATCCTGTACAATCAAATTCGTTTCAGTCTGTTTTTTAATTATAAACGGATTGCCGTCTACAGTGCGTGTTGTGTCAACCTCATCTTTTTTTACAAATATCTTCATCTTTAAATTTTTTTCATCAATAACATGGGGGGTTATCTCAAGCCTGAGTACCGCATCCTCAAATTTTACCTCCCTGTTCCCATCCTTATCGACAGATACATATGGGACCTTTTCACCGTTTTCAGTAAATGCCTTCTGGTTGTCAAGTGTCATAATAGAAGGACTTGAGAGGATGTTTATCTTGCTGTCTTCCTGCAGGGCATTCAACTGCAGTTCTATAATGTCGCCGCCAATTTTGCCGAATATCAACCCGAGTGAACCGGACGCGCCTGAAGTTATAGAAGATGCAGGGAAATTTATGCCGAATCCGTGCCCGCTTATGCCGGCACTACCCTGGAGAGGGGTGTATGCCCCGCCTGTTGTGAGCGGGTTTGTGCCTACTGTTCCGCCTATACCGGCCGGGGTTACAAACAACTCATTTCCCCGAACCTTTGTTGACAGCATGCCTCCCCACTGGATACCCAGATTTCTGGCAGTATCTTTTGAGGTTTCGACTATATTTGCCTTTATGAGGATTTGCGACGTAGGTTTGTCAATCCTCTCTATAACAGGTATCATCTTGTTTAAATCATCCTGAACAGCCTGAATAATAAGTGAATTACTGTGCTCGTCCATCCTTACAGAGCCGCGTGTTATCTTACCATCTTTATCTTTTGTGAGAAACTCCTGCAGGTTTTCCTTGAGCGCCTTTGCGTCAGCATATTGAATATTAACCACCATGGTCCTGAGAGGTTCAACCCGTTTTACCTCCATCTCCTGGGTTATCTTCCTGTCGTTTATTGATGATACCTTCAGGTTATGCTCCATGTCTTCTATTGTTAAGACCCTTATAATGTTGCCCTCCCATTTATATGAGAGCCCATGCGCTTGCAGTATGCTCATAAAAGCCTGGTCCCATGGGACCTCTCTGAAATCAACGGTTATCTCACCCTTTATCTCGTTTCTTACAAAGATATTATGACCTACAGCGCGGGCAAGAGAACGGAGGACAGCCTTTACATCTGCCTGACGCATCTTGAGACTGACAAGGTTGGTTGGCAGCGGTCTGGCAGGCGCTGCCATTTTTTCCTCTGCCTTGGTTTTTTCATCTGACATTACTTCTGATATATTGATGACCCGTTTTTTTTGTGAAGGGGAATGTCCTTCGGATGTTTTTGCCATAGTTTCCCATTTTTCAAAGAGCGGATCTTTTTTTGCGTTCTTTTCACCGGCACAGCCCTGGAGCATGAGAACGCAAATAAAGATGACAGCCGTGCCAATTAACAGATAGTTTTTTTCATACAGACCTGTATGAGTCATAGTACCCTCCATTTTATTCCTGTAACAGGATGTCAAGTTCTTTATTCCCGGGTTTGTCTTCTATAACAATATTAGACCTTGAAATGCTTTTCAATATATACCCTTCTGATTCCAACCGCTCACCCTGCTCATACTCAGCGTCGTTTATGATTGCGATTTTCTTATTACCCAGTTCTATATAACCTGTATAATTGAAATTTACCTTTTGTTCAGGAACTTCCGCCTTTTCAGTTGATTTATACAGTTCCTCAAGTTCCTCGGCTGTTTTTTTGCCGGACTTTGGCGATGTCCATTCCTTGTATAACTTTTTTTCATAGAAGGGGTCGTTCTGCCATTCGGTTTCAGCACGGGCAACTATATTGTTGTCTAATTCAGATGACAGCCCTCCAGCAGAGCCTGCGGTTATATTTGCAATCAGGCTTTTAACATCGCTGAATTTTTTATCCGCACCCTTATCAGGTTTAGATGCCGTGCCGGTAAAATTATATATACCGTAAAAGACTGCAGCCAGCATCAGAGAGAAGAGGATTATCTCTTTTTTTGAAAGTTTTGGCATGCTTATTTTACCTGTTAATCAACTTGATACAAGAAATAGTTTTAAGTTAATGAAAGCCACACCTTTATCCTGAATTCTTTTGCATCAGGTGTCTGCTGGATATCTATCAGTTCTATGTGTTCCAGATATGGTATTTCACTAATGTGCATAAGGAGGTTGCGGAAATCAAAATATTCCCCTTTAAATGCCATACTTACCGATAAGGACTTGGAGCTGTCTGATAAGGACTTTAAGTCAGGCACAATGGATAAGGTTTCCAGTCCTGATTTTTTAGCCAGTTCCCTGAATGTTTCAAAGATTTGCGTGCTGTCCCCCTTTGATATCGCGCTTTTTTCAGGCATGGGGAGGGCAGGAGATTTTTTGCTTTCTATATCCTTAATAAGTGTTTGATATATCGGAAGGAGGTTTTTCTGTTCCTGGAGCAGAGACCGGGTTTCTTTTATTTTTTTATCAAACCCTGCAAGGGATATACTGTTGGGAATAATCCCAAGGACAATAAAAACAAGAACCCCCGAAAGGCATACCAGTAGATAGATAATGCTGTGTTTGGGTATTTTGATGTTCATCTTCTGTTCAGGCATAACTGTTCAACTGATTTTCATATTAATGGTAAAATGGAGTATATCACCATTCTTATGCGGTTCAAGATTACTCTTTTGAACATTGATACCGCTGAATATCGGTGAACTTTCCAGTTTCATAATATAACTGTACAAGTCAGATTCCAGCATATTGCGCTCACCAAGGACAATGCCGTCAATAAGTACATTTTCCGCTGTTTCTTTTGCCGGTATACCCGCAGCCTGTTCTTTTTTTACTCCTTCCTTGGTTTTCTCACCTGATACAGTACTCCCGAGATTTACCTTCAGATTTATCAAGCGTATGCTTTGCGGCGTGATTGCTGACAGTTCACTTATAACCGCCATTCCTGTGTACCTTTTACGGTATTCCTTCAGGACTGACTTTTGCCTGTTGATATGAGAGACCATCTGCATTATTGCGTTCTCGTCCATTGGTATATTTTGTTCAGATAACTGCTTCTCAATCTTTGCCAAAACAGCCTTTTTCTTGCCGAGGGCATTAACCTGATACATGAAGATTGCAGAGCAGATTAATGCTGCAGCAATAAATACTGCCAGAACAGAGCGATTGAAACGGGCAATATTCACCTTTTCCTTTTTATCTTTGTATGTGAAAAGCATGTTTGATGTATAATCATTACTTGAAAGGGCGATGCCTAATGCAGGTGCAAATGCGACCTTATCGGAAATGGCAAGGCTTTTTATGTCTGAAAATACTGGTGCAGAAGAACCCTGCATTGCCAGAGGGTCAAATACCTCGCTTTCTACGTCCAACTGGCTGCCGATATAATCAATTAGAGGTGTATAGCCGTTCATTACACCTGATATATAAATTTTTCTTACCTTTTCATTTTTAAGGTTCACAGTATAATGTTCAAAAGTCCTTTCTACCTGTCTGACCAGCCTTTCAAGGGCAGGAAGGACCATTTTAAAAATATCTTCTTTTTTGAAACCATAACCGGCATCCTTTTCTGTGAGGGGCTGATAGTCTGGACTCAGGCTGAAGAATATTTTCTGTGCCTGCTTCATATTAATGGGCACGCGATTATTGTCTGTTCCAGAGGCAACTTCTCTGCCCTCATCAATCATTTCTACCAGTGATTCAATCATACTGCTTGCCCCAGCCTTAATGCCGCGCGTCATAACAAGATTGCCATCTGCATAAATATCTATACGCGAGTGGTTATTGCCTATAAAAAGAGTTGCAATAGTTTCCTTCAGGGATGGGACCCATTTTGACCTGAATATATTCTGGATGGCAAAAGGTGCCGTTGATATCCCGATTAATGGGAATTCTATCTTTGAGAACAGTTTTTTCATCTCTTCTATTTCATATCGTGGAGCAGTGTATGCCATAACCAGCAGCTTTGGAACACCCTGCTCTATAATTTCCCCCCTAATCTCAAAATCAAGTATTGCTTCTTTCTCATCAAAAGGTTCTTCTTTTCTTACTGCCCAGAGCACAGCGTTTTCAACTTGTTTTTTTGCTGCCATCGGTATTTTAATATGGCGGATATTGACTCTTGCAGCAGATATGACAGCCCAGATTTCTTTCTTCTCCAGTGAATTACAGAACGCAGATATCTCCGATTTTAAGAAACCTGCGAATTCAGAGGTTTCTCTGTGAGCAGGGCTGTTTATGGGAACACATTTATAATCAAGGAGTTTCCATTTATTATCAGATGATCTGGTTGTTTTTACGAGCCGCAGGAAATTATGTCCGATGTCCACGCCTATTGTTACAGTCTTATATGGAGAAGTTGGTTTTTTTGCAGAAGGTTTTAATCCTTTTCCGGCGCCTGGAATATTAGAGCGGATTATTGTATTGTCCTCCACATTATAATCTTTCTTGCGGATAATGTTGAGGAGTTTTTCAGTAGATGTTATTTCAGATGAATGTTTTTTAAACACTTCTGTATCCTATAATTTTATCACTATTTTTTTAAATTATATGTAATTTATTATATATTTTGACATATTTGTCAAGAAAAATATCTTTTTGTTTTTGCAGAATAATTTTTATCCACTGCATGATTTTTCCCTTGACATTCTACATTTTGTAGAATATATTTAAACTATGAGGAAAAATTTAGGGGTAATAAGAGTAAATAAAAATAGTTTTGAAGGGGTGCTTGGCGCCCTTGAACAGGATATAATGGACGCACTCTGGACAAGAGGCGTATCATCCGGGAGGGAGGTTTTTGATATCCTTAAAACAAAAAGGGATATAGCCCTTACAACCGTATTGACTGTCATAGAAAGACTCACAAAAAAAACGCTTATAGAAAAGATAAAAGGCGATGCAACATATATTTACGCCCCTGTTTATTCCAAAGAAGAATTTACAAGATTAGTCTCAGCAGATATGTTGAAAAGGATTATGCGGTTTTCCACACCGCTTGCAGTTGCATCGTTTGTTGATGTTGTGGCAGATACTGACCCGAAGGAACTGGACAGGCTCTCAGAACTTATAAAGGCAAAAAAGAAGGAGATAAGCAGAAATGCCTGATGTATCTTTCATAATATTAAGATGCCTGAGTATATTGTCCGGTATCAGTGTTTTTCTTATATGGGCAGGGACTGGCATCATTATCATCGGATTTTTATACAGCCTTATAAAAAATATATGGATTCTCTTAAAGACAAATAAAAAGATAGACAAATTCCTTCTCAGGGATTACGGACTTAGCGCTCTCCTTATAGACGACGGCTCACTCTGCTTTGCATTTACAGCAGGACTTTTTTACCCAAAGATATACATTTCAAGAGGTCTTTTGGATTCGCTCACAAAGGACGAACTTAAGGCTGTATTCGTACACGAACTGCATCATAAGCGGAAGATGGACCCTTTGAAATTCTTCATATCTTCAATTATCAGAGATATGTTTTTCTATATCCCTGTGAGTAAGCATCTCTTAAAAATTTTCCATGCAATAAAAGAGAAGGCTGCTGATGACAGGGTTATATCTGTTACGCATAAACCTTTTGAACTTGCAAGCGCCATACTGAAGGTTTCTACCCATAATAGCGGTCTGCAGATGTCTGTATCAATAAAAGGCAAGGGGTTAGTTGAAGACAGGATAAAGAGGCTGGTAGGCGAAGACGCATCTGAAATGGTCATGCCGCCTTTCAAAACAATCCTGACAAGTATTTTTATGGTGATATTTTTATTATCCATACCATTTATGAGCGCCTATGGTTTTGACAAGAGGTGTGATGATAACAGGTGCAAGGTTACCCATCACCATAAGATAGGAAGTGATTGTAACCCTGTTGCAGGTGATATGGACTGTAATAAGCACTGCTATATGAAAGAAGTTATGTAAATTTTTTTATAATCAAATTCTACAGTCTGTAGAATAATAAACTTAAGGAGGAGGAATAAAAAATGAACAAGGGAATCGGGAGACAAAATATATTCAAAGGTGCGGCAGCGCTGGCATTTCTTCTGGCTTTAATTGCCTTCAAACCTGAAGCCAATGCTGAGATGAAGCGTTCGTCATCACAGAGCATGAAAGATATGAAAGAAGAGAAAGGTGATACGGTTACAGTGGACGGCGTTAAGGCAGCCTTTAAATTATCGCAGTCAATGAACATGATTGACATTGTTCTTTCTGATGCAAAGACAGGAAAGATAATAACAAAGGCAAAGGTAATGGGTGTGGTCACAAACCCTGACAGCACACAGCAGAAAAAGGAACTTGTAGGTATGAAGATGGGCGGCGATTATTCTTTTGGGAATACACTTGACCTATCTCAAAAAGGGGTTTATAAACTTGATGCAACTGCTGATACAGAAGGCAAAACAATAAAATTTTCATTCAAGTTTGAGGTAAAGTAAATGATAGGGTCAAGGGTCAAGGAGCAAGGGGCAAGGCAAAGGGCAAAGGGCAAAGGGCAGAGGGCAAAAACTCCATGCTCCATGCTCTATGCTCTATGCATCATACTGCTTACTGTTGCGGTGGGCATAGCCCACCCTACCCCTGTCTTTGCTGAAGAGCCTGTTTTCCTCAATGATTTGATTAAGTATGCTGCTGATAATAACCCGAAGATAAAGGCGGCAAAACTGGGATGGGCAAGGATGATACAAAAATATCCTCAGGCTGTTGCCCTTGAAGACCCGATGTTAAAATATTCATATCCGACGGAAAGGATGGAAACACGATACGAGTTAATGCTCAGTCAGAAGTTTCCGTTTCCCGGAAAACTTGGTCTGGAAGGGGATATGGTGGCAAAAGAAGTGGAGATGGCAAAGGCTATGTATGACAAAGAGGCAAGGGATGTCATAGTTGCTGTTAAGAAATCCTTTTATGAACTCTTTTATATTGACAATGCCATTGCCCTTACAGAACAGAATAAAAATGTGCTTGAGCATTTTACAAAGGTTGGAACAACGGACTATGCTTTAGATGCCACAGCGCTCAATGATGTGTTAAGGGCACAGTCCCAGTATGCACAGGTCTCTTATGACCTTATTTTATTAAAGGAGATGAGGGCTGCAGAGATGACCCGGCTTAATACCCTTTTAAACCGTGAGCCTGAACATAAAATAGAAGGTCTTGAGAAACCTCCTGTAAAGCCTTTTGAACATTCCCTTGATGACCTTTATAAATTGGCATCTAATAATGAAGATGTAAAGATAGCAGAGACAAAGATAAAGAAGGATGAGATTGGCGCCTCCATTTCAAAATATAAGTATCTCCCTGAATTTGAACTTGGGCTTAATTATAAGGACATAATGGAAACCTCAAGGGATGAAACTCTGGTTACATTTGGCATAAGCATTCCTTTGTGGTTTTCAAAGAATAAGGCTGCAAATGAAGAGGCAAGGATAAACCATGAGAAGAGCGTTCAGGAAAAGAATGCCATAAAAAACGAGGTGTATAATCAGATAAAAAATATCTATTTCAGAATAACAAACAGCGACAGGCTTGTGAAACTATACAGTTCATCACTTATACCTCAGGCACAAAGGTCAATGGAGATAGCAGAGACATGGTATAGGGAAAGGCAGGGGAGCCTTTCAGGCCTTTTGGAAACACAGGGCATATTTTATAATTTTCAGTTGGCTTATTACAGGGCTGTTGCAGATTATCTGAAAAATATTGCTGAGATGGAGATGGTGACAGGGAAGAGACTTTAATAAGGAGTGATGGCAATGAAGAATAAAATTACAATATTTATAATCCTGATGGCAACTTTGGTGGCATGGTGGGTTTTGCCCACCAATCAGAGGGGGAAACATACGGTGGGCATAGCCCTTCCTGTGAGCCTTCTGACTATTAAAGAGGCTTATGCAGGAGACTTTGACAGATTGCAAAAAGAACTCAATGACTACAGCGGCTCGGAGTATATGCGTGAAAACCTGATTAAACCTGTCCCTGCGGGTCTTGAGCAGGGGGGAAAAAGCCCTCATATAGAGGTTAAAGATGAGGGCGTAAAAGAGTTGAAAACCGTTGCAAAGCAACTTTCTGCAAGGAAGGTAAATGAAAAGAATAGGATAGACCTAACATTAATCAAGAACAGATTATTTGAACCTGATAAGGATTTGTGGGAGCGGCTGGATAATATGGAAGATTTCAGCAAATTGCTTTTAGAGGATTACACACTCAAGACTGTGCTTGCTGTCGGGATAAAAAACAATCTTGAGATACAGAGTTCATATAAATCCGCGCTTGCAGCAGTTGAAAGATATGACCAGGTAAGCAATCTTGATGAAATCCTCAACCAGTATGCGGTTTTTACAAAAAATCTTGATTTAAATATCGGCGAACCAATGATGTCCAATAAACCTGTAATTATGAATTTCCCGTTCCCGGGCATGCTTTCACTCAAGGGGAATATAGTTGAAAGGGATATTGAGACAGCAAGACTTGAACTTGAAAAGAGTGTGCAGGATATGGTCGTGATGATAAAGGAGACATATTACAAGACCGCCTATCTCTACGATGCAGTCAAGATAACAAATGATGTGCTTGGGATACTGCACCGGATGAAGGATGCGGTGAATGCTGTATATGTAACAGGAAAGGTGAGTATGAATGACATTATAAAGATACAGATGGAGATAGATAAAATGGAGACTGAACTTGCCTCTTTCAAAGAAGAAAGGAAAACTGTGCAGGTAAAACTCAATAAACTTTTGAACATAAGAGAAGATTTCATGCCAGAGAAGGTTGAGGAATTAAAACCTGTTGTTCTCACTTATGTAAAGGAAAACCTTTTTAAAAAAGGTGTATCTGAAAGAAATGAGATAAAAAAACTAACAAAAGAGATTGACAGGATGAGGCTTATGATAGAGATGGCTGAAAAACAGTTCTATCCTGATTTTACTCCGGGCTTCAGCATATTCCAGAACAGGATAATCAAACAGGTTGGTACAAGTGCAGAGGAGATGCCTTTTTCAGATATGCCGATGGTAAGGGGCGGCAACTGGTTCGGCAGGAATGACGCATACATAAGAGAGACAAAATTCAAATATCAGGCAATGAATAAGATGCTTGATGGTTTAAAAAACATGACAATCAGCGAAATAAACGATGCAGTTTACAGGTATGAAAATGCAGGCAGGTTTTATAAATTGTATGAATCCAAACTTGTTCCCAAATCCGAATTGACAGTGGATATAGCCGGCGCATTGTATGTGAACAGGAAGATAGATTTTATGGATTTAATAACATCGCAGGAACTATTTTTAAAGTACAGCCTGATGCTCAAGGAGTCTGTAAAAAATATGAATATAGAGGCGGTGAAAATAGAAAGGCTGGCAGGTGGGGAGTTGGAAGCAAGGGTCATGGGTCAAGGGTCAGGGGTCAGGGAAAAGAAAGAGGAGAAGGGAAAATGAAACACTCATGCCAACAATTTGGCACAAAGGAGAATGAAAATCTTATCATAGTTATAGCGGCTGTCTATCCCGCCTGCAAACCCGTTGCCTCTAAAAGCCTCCCATCCAGACGGTTTGCCAGCGGGATAAACAGCCGCTCGTGAGGTGTCTTCAAATGAGAAAAATTTTATTAGGTTTAATCATATCATTTTTAGGTCTTGCTGTAGTCGGTGCAGGGATATGGTGGTATGTGAATAAGTCAGGGGTTAAGAGTCAAGAGTCAGGAGTAGAAGCCAAAAAAGAGAGAAAAATATTATTCTATCGTCATCCTATGAACCCGTCTATCACTTCCCCCACGTCTCAAAAAGATGAAATGGGTATGGACTATATCCCTGTTTATAAAGAAGAGACGGAACAGGATGAGGTTATTGGCACTGTAAAACTAACACCTGAGAAGATTCAGAAAATCGGAGTAAAAATAGAAGAGGCAAAGGTTAGGACGCTTACACGCACAATAAGGACAGTCGGCAGGGTTGAGCATGATGAGTCAAGGGTCTTTAATATAAATACAAAGGTTGGCGGGTGGATAGAAAAACTCTATGTGAATAAGACTGATTTGATGGTGCATCCCGGTGGAAAACTCATTGAACTATACAGCCCTGAACTTGTTGCAGCACAGGAGGAGTATATACTTGCTGTAAGGGCAATGGAAAAGGGGAAAGAAAATGGCAGCATGAATTTTTTGAAGGATGCAGTTGTAGAGAGGCTTAAATACTGGGATATATCAGATAATGAGATTGAAAAACTCAAAAACGAAAAAAAGGTAAGACGCACAATAATTATCTATGCGCCTGTGCATGGCATTGTAACAGAGAAGATGGTTAATCAGGGGCAGAAGGTTGAGGCAGGCGAAACACTTTTTAAGATTATAGACCATTCAAGTGTATGGGTTTATGGCGAGGTTTATGAATATGAACTGCCATTTATAAAGATGGGGCAGAAGGCAAATATTATTCCATCATATACACCTCAGGATGTTTATACTGCAAGGATAAGCCACATCTACAGCCATTTCGGCACAGTAAGACATGAAACAGAAAACGGCATGGAGGAATCAAGGACTGCAAAGATAAGGTTTGACCTGCCTAATCCCGGACATAAACTCAAACTGGGTATGTATGTGAATATTGAACTTAAGGTTGATGTAGCATCTAATGCTGTATCTGTGCCTGAATCTGCTGTGATAGATACAGGTGTAAGACAGGCAGTGATTATTGATAAAGGCGACGGCAGGTTTGAACCCCGGGATATAAAGGTAGGTGCACAGGCAGACGGATATTATCAGATTATATCAGGTGTAAATGCAGGGGAGAGGGTTGTTACATCAGCAAACTTCCTGATAGATTCTGAAAGCAATCTAAAGGCAGCACTAAGCGGTATGACCTCTCATCAGCATGGTGGGGAAAAGAAGTAGCCGCAGGCTTTATGCCTGCGTTAAAACGCAACCGTAAAGGTTGCGGCTACTCCGCCTTGCATCTGTGCATTTTTGAGCGTGAATATTTTGAATGAAGAAAAAACACTGGCATCTAGCAAGTGAAATAAGACCATGCTAAACAAAATTATTGAACTCTCCATAAACAATAAACTCATCATCGTCCTTTTTACTGCATTCGCAGTCGGCTGGGGTGTTTGGGTTGTTTATAAAACGCCTATAGATGCGATCCCTGATTTGTCTGATGTTCAGGTCATTATCTATACAGAATATCCAGGGCAGGCGCCGCAGGTTGTTGAAGACCAGATAACATATCCTTTGACAACAGCAATGCTCGCTGTCCCGAAATCAAAGGTTGTAAGGGGTTATTCATTCTTTGGCGTCTCGTTTGTATATATCATCTTTGAGGATGGGACAGATATATACTGGGCAAGGTCAAGGGTTTTAGAATATCTGAACTTTGCATCAGGAAAACTTCCAAGGGGTGTAACGCCAACACTTGGTCCTGATGCAACAGGTGTTGGGTGGGTCTTTGAATACACAGTAGAAGGTAAGGGCTACAGCCTTGCTGAACTCAGGAGTATTCAGGACTGGTATGTTCGTTATCAACTTACAAAGGTTCCGGGTGTTTCAGAGGTTGCATCCATTGGTGGTTTTGTAAAACAGTATCAGGTGAACATAGACCCGAACCGCCTTGTAACCCATAATATATCCCTCAAGGATGTTGTAAGTTCGATAGAGATGAGCAACAGGGATGTTGGCGGCAGGGTTGTTGAGATGGGTGAAAAAGAATACATGGTAAGGGGTCTTGGTTATATAAAAGGCATCGCTGATATTGAAAATATAGTTTTAAAGGTTGACAGGGCAGGCACGCCAATCAGGATAAAGGATATTTCAAGGGTTGAACTTGGCCCTGATGAAAGAAGGGGGCTTGTTGAAAGGGATGGCGAGGGCGAGGTTGTAGGCGGTGTTGTTGTAATGCGTTTTGGTGAAAATGCCCTAAATGTCATACATGGCGTTAAACAAAAGATAAAAGAACTTGAGGCAGGGCTTCCGCCGGGTGTTAAGATAATCCCTGTTTATGACAGAAGCGATTTAATCCACAGGGCAATAGATACATTAAAGGAAAAACTCATAGAAGAGTCAATTGTTGTATCCCTTGTCTGCATCATATTCCTCCTTCATTTTAGATCTGCGCTTGTAGCGATATTGATGCTCCCGGTAGGGATACTCATCTCTTTGATTGTTATGTATTACATGAAACTCAATGCAAATATAATGAGTCTCGGCGGTATCGCAATAGCGATTGGCGCAATGATAGACGGCGCTATTGTGATGATAGAGAATGCGCACAAGCACATTGAAAGGGATAAAGGAAAGAAGGAGCATTGGCAGATAATCTTGGATGCCGCAAAGGAGGTTGGGCCGCCGTTATTCTTCTCACTCCTTATAATCACAGTATCATTCATGCCTGTATTTACACTTGAGGCACAGGAAGGGAGACTCTTCAAGCCTCTTGCATATACAAAGACATTTGCTATGGCAGCATCAAGTTTATTATCCCTCACACTTGTGCCTGCGCTCATGTTCTTTTTCATAAGGGGTCATATAATCCCTGAGCAGAAAAACCCTGTTACAAGGTTTATGATATGGATTTACAGACCAATAATAAGTCTTGTGCTTAAAAACAAAATCTTAACAATACTTGCTGCTGTAGTCATATTAGTAATCACATTCCTTCCGTTAAAAAAGATTGGCTCTGAATTCATGCCAACATTAAATGAAGGCACACTCATGTACATGCCTGTTACCCTGCCGGGTATTTCAATTACAAAAGCCGCTGAAATAATGCAGACACAGGATAAGATAATCAAAAGTTTTCCAGAGGTGGAATCTGTATTTGGAAAGGCTGGCAGGGCTTTAACAGCCACAGACCCTGCGCCGCTTGAGATGTTCGAGACTATTATAAATCTAAAGCCAGAAAAGGATTGGCGTCCGGGTATGACTCAGGAAAAACTTGTTGATGAGATGAACAAATCTCTGGAGATGCCGGGCGTAACAAATGCGTGGACAATGCCTATAAAGGCAAGGATAGACATGCTTGCAACAGGCATAAGGACACCTGTCGGGATAAAGGTGTTTGGCAAGAATCTTGAAATGCTGGAAAATATTGCACTTGAGGTTGAGTCAGCAGTAAAAGGCGTCCCTGGAACAGCAAGCGCATATGCAGAAAGGATTGTTGGCGGTTATTATGTTGATATAAAGATAAAGCGGGATGAGGCAGCAAGATACGGATTAAAGGTTGAGGATATACAGGCGGTTATTATGTCTGCAATAGGCGGAGAGAATATAACAACAACAGTTGAAGGGGTTGAGAGGTATCCTGTAAATGTCAGATATAAGAGGGAACTCAGGGACAATATGGATAAGATTGGAAGGGTATTGGTCCCAACAATGGGCGGACAGCATATACCGCTATCCCAGGTGGCAGACATTATCATAAAGAAGGGACCCCCTACAATCAGAACAGAAAATGCCCTTCTTACAACATGGATATTTGTGGATGTCAGAGGCAGGGACATCGGCAGTTATGTAAGTGATGCAAAAAAGGTCGTGGCAGAAAAGGTAAAATTCCCTTTAGGCTATTATATAACATGGAGCGGGCAGTATGAATATATGGAGAGGGCTTACCAAAAGTTAAAAGTTATTGTTCCCCTTACCCTTGCCATTATCTTTCTCCTTTTATACTTCAATTTCGGCAATGTAACTGAAACCATGATTGTTATGCTGTCCCTCCCTTTTTCTCTTGTGGGCGGCGTATGGCTTATGTATCTTTTGGGATATAATATGAGTATTGCGGTTGCTGTTGGTTTTATAGCGCTTGCAGGTGTTGCAGCAGAAACAGGGGTTATTATGCTCATATATCTTGACCATGCGTATAAAGAGTCAGAAGTCAGGAGTCAGAAGTCAGGAGTAAAAATGGCAATTAAAGATATTTGCGATGCTGTGATGGTTGGCGCTGTAGAAAGGGTCAGACCAAAGATGATGACTGTTGTCGCAATCATGGCAGGACTTTTACCAATCATGTGGGGCACGGGTACAGGTTCAGAGGTTATGAAGAGGATTGCTGCACCAATGGTCGGTGGCATGGTTTCTTCAACAATATTGACCTTGATTGTTATTCCAGCAATATATGTGCTGTGGAAGGGGTGGGGGATAAAAGGTCCACGCTGAAAAACGCCCCGACCCATTGCGGAGCAATGGATGCCCCGTGTGTTGTTGCTGTGGCTTCTTCGCTCACATACCTGTAGTTGCTCAATTTATTGAGCGTATTTAAAGACGCCGATAAATCGGCAAACTACAACGCCTTGCATCTGTGCGATTTTTGAGCGTGAACTAAAAACCATTAGATGAAATTTGTACTATAATTAACCCAAAAATAAACAGGAGGTGTTGAAAATGAAAAAGGTATTGATAGTAACAAGCATGTTTCTATTTGTTTTCATCAGTGCGAATATTTCCCATGCCTGCGAGATGATGGGCAGCGGCATGAAAGGCGGGATGATGGGAGGGCATAACCTGTGGTTTCATTATGGGGTGAGCCTCACACTTGAAAATGCTGATAAACTTGGGCTTGATGAAAAGCAGAAAAATGAATTGACTGGAATCAGGGACAAATACACAAAGGAAATCATAAGACTTGACGCTGAATCAAAGATTGCAGAAATGGATGTGAATAAACTGCTTGGAGAGGGTGATATTGATTTAGCAAATGTCAAGGATGCTGTTAAAAAGGCAGAGGATTTGCAGTCGCAGATTAGATATTTGCGAATAGAGGCATTTACAGAGGCAAGAAAGATTTTGACAAATGAGCAAAAAGAAAAATTAAAGAAACTTATAGAAATGCCGTCTATGCCTATGAAAAAAGAAGGAATGAAAGGCGGAATGATGGAGGGCATGGATTGCCCCATGATGAAAGATGGCATGATGGGAGGCATGGGTAAGGATAAGGGCAAGAAAATGGCAGGCAAAGAGGCGAAGGCACAGGGCTCTTCTATGACACAGGAACAGAAAGCAGGCGATGTGACTGTAATTGCCGTATTCAAAAACCCCGATAGTCTGGGCGGCAAGGATAAACTTGTTTTCAATATCAAATTTGATACGCATACAGTCAATCTTGATGCATTCAAGTTTAATGAAGGGATTGTTTTAAAGGATGACAAAGGCAATATTTATAAACCTGCATCAGTAAAAGAGACTGGCTCAGGGCATCACAGAGAGGCAGATGTCAAATTTAAAAATCCGGGCAAGGTTAAATCCATTGAACTAATTGTTAAGGATTTGGCAGGGGTAAAGGAAACAGTTTTCAAGTGGGAATTTTCTGAAGGGATGAAGATGTAGAAAGACAATGCAAACAGGAGAATATAAAATGAGAAAGATTTTATTGATATTGGCGCTAGTGTTTCTTGCCGTAAACGGGTGCGCAGCAGGAGGGACAAGCAGCAGAAGCAGTTATGGTTCAGGATCAGGCGGACACAGGCATTGATAAAGACAATACTTGAAGGATAGGTATGGAGACAGTAATATATCTTTTGCTGGCATTCACTGCCGGGTATGTGTCTATCATGTATTTTGGCGAGGCAGGCATGGTAACAGCGCTGGTTTTTCTGCTGACAGGTTTTGCATTATGCGGCGCAAGCGCATTCACTGCCCTTTATTCCAGATGGTGGGGTGAAAAGGGCGGGCAGCTCGCTACCATTGTTTTGAGGAATCTCACCGGCATTCCCTTGTGGTTTATAGGCGCTGTCCTTGCATGGCTTGCGCCATCATCATTTTTGTTTAGTCCCGACATAAAAGTTAAGTTGATTGCATGGTTTTTGATTATTGTCGGCTCTGTTCCATTCATTATGGGACACATTGAAATTGGCATGCCGACACATATGCCGTCTGTAAAGGATAAACTTGTTAGAACAGGGTTGTATGCCTATGTTCGTCATCCAATCTATGCCGGAGGCATTCTAATTATCACTGGCTCGGCATTATTAAAACCAACATCATCTTTTGTATTGGCTTGCGTCCTTGCATTTGGCTGGCTTATAATTCAGGCGCGGCTTGAAGAGATAGACTTGCAACAGCGTATGCCAGATTATAGAGATTATATGAAGCAGGTGCCGCGTTTTGTGCCAAAGCCTAAAATCCCCCTTCATTAGATGGGAGGGAACAAAATGGAGGGTGAAACAATGATAGAAATTGTCAAACATGTCAGGTACGGAATCTTGATTGGTCTTTTTGGAATTATCTTTGGCATTGGCTGGGCATTCTGGCTTGTGCTTGGACATGAAAGGATACATAAAAGCCTTGAGGAAAGGGCTGTTGAAAGAAAAGAGGTGCACAGTCTTATTCAACTATTAGAACCCAGTAATGCTCAAGCCAACACAACTACTAAAGCAGGGCAGAATGAACACGGTCATGCCCAATCTTCAAAGAATGAAGATACCCATCAGCATGCAGAGGAAGGAAAACCCAGTCAAAAAGATGAGCATATGCAGATGATGGGTGAAGGTGAGCATATGATGCCAGCCTCGGAAGAAGATAAACATCAGCGTAATGAAGGTATGCATGACAGCCCTATTATGGAACTTGCCCATAAAAGGATGGTAAGAGGTCATCTGCATGCAATGGGTCTCGGACTTGTTACCATTGTAATCTCTTTTCTTCTTGCCTTTACCAGCGCCTCTGACAGGATAAAAACCATAGTCCCTGTCCTTGCAGGGATTGGAGGGTTTGTCTATCCCTTTGCATGGATTGTAATGGGTTACAGGACGCCTGCCCTTGGAGCAGATGGTGCAGAGGCATCTGTAACAACCATTGCAGGGCCAGGAGTTTTGCTTGTCTTGATTGGAATTTCTACTGCAATTGTATTTCTTTTAAAGGATAGTTTTTCTAAGAGGTAGTATGCACGGTGAAAACATAGCATTTGCCTACGGTCTCTGGTCTCTTGTAATAGTTAATGTTGTGCTCTTTGTATTTTTTATCTTGAGTTTTCTAACCCCTGTAAAAAAGCAGGAGTGGCGCTCAATGGGCGTAACCATTGCGTTCTTTGTCGCCCTCTTTACAGAGATGTATGGTTTTCCGCTCACGATTTATATACTCACAGGCATCCTCGGAAGCCAATATCCTGCCTTAAATCCATTCTCCCATGCAAGCGGACATCTCTGGCTTACATTCTTTGGCGGCGGGGCAGCAATGATGACAGTCATACATATAATAAGCAATGGTTTGACGCTCATAGGTTTTGTAATAATGTGGAATGGCTGGAAATTGATACACGGCGCCAAAGGCGGACTTGTAAAAGATGGCCCTTATGCGTATGTGAGACATCCTCAATATTCAGGGCTTTTTCTCATTATGATAGGAATGCTGATTCAGTGGCCGACTGTCATAACAGCACTTATGTTTCCCGTTCTTGTTTTTGTCTATTACAGATTATCAAAAAGGGAAGAGGTAGAGATGCTCAAGACATTCGGAGATGAGTATAAACAGTATATGGAAAAAGTTCCGATGTTCATTCCAAAGATTGGGGAATGAGGAGGATTTATGGAGACAGTAATATATTTCATAGTAATAGGACTGCTCTTTTATTTTATGATGAAGGGATGCTGCGGCGGAGGGCATAGCCACGAGAAGTCAGAAAAAGAAGAACACGAAACACATGGCGGACATGGAGGCCACGGTGAAACAAAGACAGATGAAAAGAAAAAGGGGTGCTGTTAAAAATTTAAGGAGGCTCTATGGATATAACAAAACCGCTCAATATCAAAGTTATTGGCATATCTCTCGGTTCTTTTCTCTCCATAACATTTATACTCTGTGTTGTTTATGATTTGATTTTTCCTGAAGCCGCAATGTATCAGTCATGGATACGGCTGCTTCCCGGTTTTAAATGGCTGACATTGGGGAGTTTCTTTCTCGGCATGATAGAGAGTTTCCTTTACGGCATCTATATTGCGCTGGTGTTTGTGCCGCTTTACAATCTTTTTAATGGATTGGTCGGAAAGGATGACTAATGAAATTGAAATAGTCGGCACGGGACCTGCAGGACTTGTGGCAGGAATAAATCTTGCGAAGGCAGGTTATAGGGTAACTATTTATGAGGAAAAGCCAGATGTGGGGCATAGGTTTAACGGCGATTTTCAGGGGCTTGAAAACTGGAGTTCAGAAGAGGATGTTACTGTTCTTCTGGAGCGGTTTGGTGTCTATAACAAAGTTTGTATAGAGTACATCTGCCAGCCGTATAACAAACTTGTAATCTTTGATGCGAATCTTAATAAAACTGTTTTGCAGTCAGAAAGGCCGTTTTTCTATCTTGTTCAGCGGGGCGGCTGGCCCGGCTGTCTTGACTACGGCCTGATGGAACAGGCAGTCCAGTCCGGGGTTGAAATTGTTTTCAATAAACGTGTTGACAAACTTGAAAAAGGCGGCATTATCGGCATTGGCCCAAGGGCAGCAGATGCAATTGCAAAGGGGATTGTGTTTAATACCAATATGAAAGACACTGCAGCAGCTATTCTTGACGACAGGCTTGCGCCAAAGGGCTATGCGTATCTCCTGGTTCATAGAGGCAAGGCAACAATGGCAACCTGTATGTTTAAAGATTTTAAAAGAGAGAAGGAATGTTTTGAAAGAACTGTTGAGACATTTAAAAAGGTTTTTCTGAGCCTTGATATAACAAATGCAAAGGAATTTGGCGGATATGGAAATTTTTTCTTTGACAAACCTGCATTTGAGAATGGCAAATATTATGTCGGAGAGGCATCAGGGCTTCAGGACTGTCTTTTTGGCTTTGGAATGAGATATGCAATTATGTCAGGACTTTTTGCGGCAAAGAGTATTATAGAAAAAATGGATTATACAGCATTACTCAAAGGTGAGTTAGAGCCAATGCAGAAGACATCCCTTGCAAACCGTCTTATTTTTGAGAGATTAGGAAACAGGGGCTACACATATTTTATAAACCATCTTGCAAAGGGTAATGCTGTTGAAAAAATCAGGAGGCAATACAACCCGTCATTTTTGAAAACTCTCTTGTATCCTTTTGCAAGTTGGAAATATAAAAGCAGACTTGTTGATAAGGGCTGCCACGGTGAAGGCTGCGCCTGTGTCTGGTGCAGGTGCAGAAAGGATGAGGTATGTCAAGAAATTTGAAATGCAAATGCCGGATATATTGGTGTCAAGGGGTTAATGTGTCGAAATATCAGAGCAAAGAACTTTGGCTCTGTAACTTTTTGATACATGGACTCTCACAAAACGGAGGTAAATAATATGTCATTAGACCCAATATGCGGGATGGATGTAGAGCCGAAAAAAGCGGCAGGGAGTTCTGTTTATAAAGGGGAGACGATTTATTTTTGCTCCCTTCATTGCAAGGAAAAGTTTGATGCCAACCCTGATGCTCACATGCAGTCTGCAAAATCAGATAAAGGGATGGTTTCGGAAGCGAATGCCCATGAGATGGCAAAAGACCCTATCTGCGGGATGGTGGTGGATAAACATAAATCTCTCAAAACAGAAGTTGGCGGCAGGACATATTATTTTTGCAGTGAAGGATGTTTAAGGACATTTGAGGCGCCTGAGGCAGAACTGAAAAGCCTAAAGAAAAGGGTGTCCATTGCAATGATGGGTGTCCTTGCCATTGCCCTATTAAGGGCAGGATTTTTCCTTGGTCTTGCAACAGGCGCAACAATTGTTACATGGGCGCCTATTCCGCAGCTTCCATGGTTTACATGGGGTGTATGGCTATTTATCCTTGTAACCCCTGTCCAGTTTATAGGCGGCTGGAGTTTTTACAAAGGTTCTTACAATGCCATAAAAAACAGGATGATAAACATGGACATCCTGATTGCGCTCGGGACAACAGTTGCGTATATCTATTCAGTCATCGTGATATTTGCCCCTGATATTCTGCCTGTAAAGGTTCTGGAGAGGGATGTATATTTTGAGGTCTCTGCTGTTATCATTGCATTTGTCCTTCTTGGAAAATATATGGAGGAGATTATAAAAAAGAGGTCTTCTGCCGCTGTTCGAAAACTCATGGATTTAAAGCCTCAGACCGCAAGGGTGATAAAGTCGGTCAGGAGTCAGGAGTCAGGAGTCAGGAGTGAAGAAGTGGAAATTCCAGCTGAGATGGTTCAGATAGATGATATTGTTGTTGTCCGACCGGGAGAGAAAATCCCTGCAGACGGTGTTGTCATAGAAGGCTCGTCTGCTGTGGATGAGAAGATGATAACAGGTGAGAGCATACCTGTTGAGAAAAAGGCAGGAGATAAGGTTATCGGTGCTACAATAAATAAAACAGGGATGTTTAAGTTCAAGGCAAAAAAGGTCGGCGCAGAGACAACACTCTCTCAGATTATAAAGATGGTAGAGGAGGCGCAAGTCTCATCTGCGCCGATTCAGAGGATTGCAGATAAGGTTACGGGCTATTTTGCGCCTGCTGTTGTTATTGCAGCGGGTCTGTCGTTTGTCGGCTGGTGGATTTCAGGCGATTTCCCTCAGGCTCTTC
>MGPS01000070.1:83076-85098 GCA_001797495.1 Deltaproteobacteria bacterium GWC2_42_11 | reverse complement strand
GGGTATTTGTCTTTCGGCACCTCATCCCATTTCTTGCCCCTGTGTTCAACATCAGGAGACTCTGGGAACATACCGCCATCCCTTGCTGCCTTCAATACATCAAGATGGTCAATGAACAGCCAGCCGTCTTCCACGCCTGCCTTTGCCATCTGTGCCTGAACCTCTTTGAGTTTTGTATAGTCATTATGAACTAGTTTGACATTCAGGAGACCATCAGCAGTCCTGTAGTTCTTGTAGTGTTTTTCCTTATCAGGCCAATACTTGTCTTCCTGATGGTTGAACCTGTATTTAAGTCCGCCTGCCTTTGCAACCTCATATGTAGGCGCTGGCCACTGGATGCCGCCAAGTTCTGCAAGTTGCTGATAAGGGGATTTGCCATCCTTCTTTTCAACCTCAAGGAGACCTGATATGTCTATGTCAGAACCCGGAAGCGCAGAACCCCTTGCAATTTCTCTAAAGATTTCTTCTGAGTCATAGTCCATATCCCCGCCTTTTTTAACGAGTTTATACGGGAATATCTTCTTTGCATCAAGTCCGAAGTTCTTTGCCAGCCTCTTTCCAAGTTCAATATAAATAAACATATCTGACTTGTAGCCCGGCTGCAAATCAACGCACTTTGAGTTGATGCTTATCCTTCTTTCAGAACTCACATAACAGCCTGATGCCTCGCCCCATGACACCCCTGGTAGTATAACATCTGCATAGAAATTATTCGGCGCATGGTGGTAGAGTTCCTGAGCAATTGTGAATGTCCTTGTTATTGCAGGTCTTACCATTGTCTGGGTGTCAGGCAGGTCAATATGTGTCCCCATTGTAAACCATATGCTCTGTAAGGCATCTGGTTTGCCTACCCTTGCCGGGTTTGCCCTTTCATAAAGACCTGTGCCGAGACCGGGGTTTTTCTGCTCTGCTGTTGCAGCAAGCCTTGCAGGCTCAACACCCCAGAGCTGCGCTATTGAATCCCTGTGACCAACATTCTCAATACCCTGATTGAATGGAAGTCTTGCTGTAAGACCGCCCATCATCCTTCTGCCGACTGCATTCGGCTGGCCTGTCATTGAGAATGGGCATGCGCCTGGTCTTCCAACATTGCCTGTTATGGCATGCAGGTTATATATGCCGATTGTATTGTGCTGTCCATGCAAATGCTGGTTATAGCCAATGCCCCAGAATGACACAACACCGCCGTAACCACGCTGTCTGCCTTTCATTGAGGCGTCTGCCCAAATATCAGCAACCTTTGCAATCAAATCAGGGTCTATGTCTATACCCCTTTTTGTCTTTGCCTCTGGTCCCCTTGGGTCATAGTCAGCCTTTACACCCTGTATATATTCCTTCCACCCCTTTGCATTCTTTTCAAGCCAATCGTATGGTATTACCTGCTCATGTCTTGTAATAATCTCATAAGCAATTGCATTGTGGATTGCAAGGTCGCCATTGATAGTCGGGAAGTGGAATGAGTTTTCAGGATTAATCTGCTCAAAACCCTTTACGCTCGGCGTCCTTCTCGGATCAACAACCAGGGTTGGGATATCATCCCTCTTCTTTTTATCCGCCACACGCCAGAAAAGAACAGGGTGTCCTTCCCTTGGATTGTGCCCCCAGTGGGTTATGAAGTCTGCCTTATCTATGTCGCTGTATGAGCCTGCTGCCAGGTCAGAACCCTGTGTTGCAAAGTAGCCTGTAACAGCAGATGTCATGCACATCCTCGGGCTTCCTTCAATGGTTGTTGAACCGATAACCCCTTTAATTATCTTGTTTTCAAGGTAGTTATTCTCAATAAACTGCTGTCCTGATGACCACATGCCAATGGTGTTTGGACCAAACTTTTTGACTAACTCTGTCCACTTGTTGGCAACAATATCAAGACCTTCTTCCCATGTAACGCGGGTAAAGTGCTTTTCATCCAGACCGCCTGCGCCCTTTGTCTTTGAAACCCTGCCGCTTATCGGGTCTGACATATCCTTTCTTACAAGAACAGGCTTCTTTGCCCATTCTACCGGCATCCTGTCAACAAGCAGA
>MGPS01000070.1:8744-82915 GCA_001797495.1 Deltaproteobacteria bacterium GWC2_42_11 | reverse complement strand
TGCATGCGCAATGCCTTTCTCTGCCTCATCTGCTGTAATAAATTCCTTGCCAAAAAGACCGCTTACTGCTGCCGCGCCGCCTGCCACTGCGGATGCCTTTAAAAATGTCCTTCTTGTTAAACCCTTTTTTAATCTTCCAATACTCATTTTGTATTTCACCTCCCTTATTATTTATCTATTTTTTACCCTTCGGTCTATGCTCCATAAGCCATGGCTCAAGTCTTGATGCTGCGTTCTTATCCCAAGTTCTAATATATGCAACTATGTTATTTAACTGATATGGCTCCAGTTCTACCATCGCATCATTATTACCCTGCAAAAATGACCTCATAATTGTGCCAGAACGGCCTTTTCTAAGTGTCTGAAGGATAAAATCATCGCTTGCCGCACTCAGTAATGACTGGTTGTTAAGCGCTGGACCGAATTCTGTGCCTTCACCCTTTTTGCCGTGACATTGAACACATACTGCTGCGAATAACTCTCCGCCTGCTGCAGGGTCACCCCAGACAGGATCAGGACTTAATGCCATAGCAGGACCTGTCTGCCACTTCCTTAAGAATGCAATCACATCTTCAATCTCTGAATCTTTGAGTTTCCCCTTCCATGGCGGCATAAGTCTGCCTGGTCTGCCATTATTGATTGTCTGCTTCAGGAAATCATCGCTTGCTATTGATAGAAATGTCTGGTTATTCAACTGATTACCTACAAGGTTTGAAACCTCGCCGCCGCCGCCTGAGAACCATCCCATTGGACCGCCTCTCCCCTGTCCCTTATCGCCATGGCATGGAACACAGTTCTGGGCATACAACTTAGCGCCATTGTCAGCATTGCCGCCTGCATAAGAAATGCCTCCTGCTATTACCAGCAGAAACGTAACTAAACCTCCTGCAAATAAAATTTCTTTTAATCTTATCATAGTTTCCTTTCACCTCCCTTGATTAGTGTGCACAGTTCATAACCGTGCAATTCTTGCAGGGTGGGCTGTGCCCACCACTTAACAGTTTGCAGTCCCTTCTCACCTCCTTACTTTTTTATTTTAGGACAACACCCTCCTCTTTACAGGACTTACAGGAAAAACTATCGAAACTATTGTAAGATTAAATAGCAATAAGTGTGCCATAAATAGTAGTTCCCTGTAACACCTAAAAACCGCATAACTTGCTGAAAAACTGGGTGATATCTCTGACAGATAGAAATTGTTACCATCTTGCCATATAAATCTGGTGAAAATTCACCACCAACATGGTGTAAATCCGCCACCTTTTGTTCTTTATGCTGCTTGTTCGACATCTTCAACAGGCAATTCAATCATTATCATAGTTCCATCCCCCTCTGTGCTCTGCACATCTATTCTGCCGCCATGTCTTTGTATAATACCAAGACTTACAGAAAGACCAAGTCCTGTACCCTTCCCAACCTCTTTTGTTGTAAAAAACGGTTCAAATATCCTATTTACATTGTCTTCTGATATGCCAACACCGTTATCCTTAAAACCTATCTGCATTGAACCATTGTGCAACCTCTTTGTAGATATCTCTATTACGCCGCCGTCAGGTATTGCGTCTATGGCGTTCATAATAATATTCACGAAAACCTGTTTTATATACACGGGGTCGCCAAATATAATATCATAACGGTCTTCGTAAATCCTTTTAACCTCAATACCTGCTTTACCAAGTGAACTCTGCATGACAGATATAGAATCGTCCAGAAGTTCTCTCAGAACAACCCTTGTCCTGTGCAAAGGATAACCAGATGAATATCCCTTTAATTGTTTTATTATAGCCTCTACCTTTTCAAAACTCTCCAAAACAAGGTTCAGGTATTCAATCAATTGCTTTTTATTATCAGGCTCCCTCAATATAGCACTCACACAGTTTTCTATCCCGTCCAGAGGATTATTTATTTCGTGTGCAATGCCTGCAACAAATCTGCCCAAAGAAGCCATCTTTTCTGACTGTATTATCTGCTCCTGTGCATCTTTTAACTTGTTATATGCCTCCTGCATATCTTCTGTTCTCTGCTTTAACCCCTCTGCCATTTCATTAAATACCCTGCCAAGTTCACCTATCTCATCCCTTGACTTTATCTCAACCCGTGCTGAAAAATCACCATCTGACATACTCTTTGCGGCGCCAAAAAGTTCCTTTAAAGAATTGGTAAGGGCAATGCCCACAAGAAGCGCTGCAAAAATACTGACACCTATCTCTACTGATGCAATTGCAATACCCTGATTTCTTACCTTTTTAATTGCAAGGAACGCGCTGTCAGGAGAGAAACCTATCCATACTCTGCCTATTAGCCTTTCAGCAATAACCACAGGATATGAAACATCAAACACATTGTCTCTTACCTTGAAAAAGTCCTCATCTTCTGTAAGTGAACTCTTCATACCAACTAACTTTTTGTCTGTATGGGCAAGTATAATGCCTTCCGATGTTTCTACTCTGGCATATACAACATCACTACCGCCAGACACCTGATTTACATATTCCTGAAGGGAGCCGAGGTCCATTGTAAGAAGGGCATTCGTTGAAGTAGTTGCAAAGAGTTCTACTGTTGTCCTTGCCCTTGCTGTCATCCTGTCCTTCACAGTTGCAGTATTTGTCCTGACATTGTTCACCACCATGATGGTGAGCATGACAGCCTCTATAATTACAACAGAGAGGATAAGTTTATATCGTAAAGAGAGTCGCATCCTCACCTCCACCTGAATTCCTGCGCATAAGGCATGCCATTTTTTGAATACTCGTCAGCAAGTTTACGAACCACATCGTATTCCCTGTCATTTGCTGATTCAAAACCATTCCTGCCAAGGGCTTCCAGAACCTTTTTTCCTTCAGGTGTAGATTTATCAAGTAACATAACCGCATTTTTTATCTTAAGAACTGCAATGGAAGAAACCCTCGGATGATAGGCAAAAGGCATCTGCGGGTGAGGCGGAGTTTCGCCAATTATAACCAAATCATTCTTTATATGCTCATCCATTGTGTAAAATTCATGCGGTATGGCGCCTGCGGCATCCACCATCCTTGCATATACAGACAGAATTGCAGAATCATGAGAGGTAACAAACAGCGGTTTCATATCCCTGTAATAATCAATGCTGTATTTATCCTCCAGCCATTTCCTTGTCTGAACAGCAGCAGCCCATGCAGTTGGGTATGCAAATGCAATTGTCTTGCCTTTTAAGTCCTCAATCCTTTTTATACCTGAATCATTTCTGACAAGGATTATACCTGTAAAAGGTTCTCCCGCCACCTTTGCAAATGCCTTATACCCTGCCCTGCTGTTTGCAGCAATATACTGAAATGGGTTTGAAAATGTTATGTCATATTCTCCCCTTTCCATTCTCTCCTGATATATCTTAAAGTCTCTGGCAACTGCAAAATCAATCTTTATACCTGTTTTTTCAGTGAGATAATTCACAAGAGGTATAAACATCTCTGCTGTCTTAGAGGGGCTCTGGAACGGGACAATGCCGAGGGTAAGACGGTCTTGGGAAAAGGCGGGCGATAGGTGATAGGTAATAGGGATTAGGGAAAAGATGAAAAATAGAGAAACTTTGAAAATCTTGTGCCTCATGCTTTTAATTTAGTAGCAAACTCTATGCCAAAAACAAGGGGCAAGTTCTCTCATGACCCTTGACCTAATGCGGGTTCAGGTTCTAATGCGGGTTCAGGTTTGCAACCTGAACCCATAGAGGAGCAGGTTACAAACCTGCTCCCGCAGAAAGTTTTAATAACTTTTAACATTATTAACTTTACGAACTTAATTGTATTCCTGCAGCGGCTTTACTCCCATGCCCTCTTTTATGAGTGCCTCTATACCAAGGCTTGCTGCCTTTGCGCCTGAAATCGTTGTAAAATAAGGCACACCATAGACAAGCGCTGACCTTCTTATTGAAAAGGAATCCTTAACTGCCTTTGCACCAAATGAAGTATTTATAACCATAGCAATATCGCCGCTTTTTATCTTATCCACTATATGCGGCCTTCCCTCTCCAACCTTATATACAAACTCTGTATCAACCCCATTATCTTTTAAATATTTTCCTGTACCGCTTGTAGCAACTATCTCAAAGCCCATCTCCCTCAGCCGTTTTGCCGCTGATATGGCCTCTTGTTTATCCTCATCTTTTACGCTTATAAAAACCTTGCCCCCTCCCCTCCCCTCCCCCTTTAAGGGGGAGGATAAAGGTGGGGGTGGCAGTTTTGTCCCTGCTGCAATCTGTGCCTTTGCAAATGCCCTGCCGAAATCTTTATCTATGCCCATTACCTCTCCTGTTGACTTCATCTCAGGACCAAGGATCGTATCAACACCCGGAAATTTTATAAATGGAAAGACAGATTCCTTTACAGAAATATGCCCTGGCACAATCTCTTTTGTGAAATCTAATTCCTTAAGGGTCTTACCTGCCATAACCTTTGCAGCAATCTTTGCAAGGGGTTTTCCTATTGCCTTGCTTACAAATGGAACAGTCCTTGATGCCCTTGGGTTAACCTCAAGAACATATATTTCTGACCCTTGCCCCTTGTTTAATCCCCCCTCAATCTCCCCTTTTTCAAAGGGGGGGATGGGGGGATTTTTTTTCACTGCAAACTGGACATTCATTAGTCCTATTACATTTAATTCTTTTGCAAGCAAAATTGTCTGCCTTCTTATCTCATCAATGATATTTAAATCAAGAGAATACGGCGGTATTGAGCATGCCGAATCACCTGAATGTATGCCTGCCTCTTCAATATGCTCCATAATACCACCAATAACAATATCCTTACCATCAGAAACGCAGTCAACATCCACCTCTGTTGCATTGTTTAAAAATTTATCAATCAGGACAGGGTGTTCAGGGGATGCCTCAACAGCCCTTTTCATGTAGTCCTTTAAACTCTCCTCTGTATAGACTATCTCCATCGCCCTTCCGCCGAGTACATAGGAAGGTCTTACCATAACAGGATACCCAATTTTATTTGCAACCTTTATTGCCTCATCAATTGAACGGGCAATGCCGCTTTCAGGTCTTTTTAGATTTAGTTTTGTGAGGAGTTTGTCAAACCTTTCCCTGTCTTCTGCGATATCAATGGAATCAGGCGATGTGCCGAGGATTTTTACTCCAGCCTTTTCCAGAGACACTGCAAGTTTTAAAGGCGTCTGCCCGCCGAACTGGACAATAACGCCAAAAGGTTTCTCCTTTTCAATTATGTTCATAACATCTTCAAATGTGAGGGGTTCGAAATAGAGCCTGTCAGAAGTGTCATAATCAGTTGATACTGTCTCAGGATTGCAGTTTACCATTATGGTCTCGATGCCATCTTCCTTTAATGCAAATGCTGCATGGACACAGCAGTAATCAAACTCAATGCCCTGACCGATTCTATTGGGACCACTGCCGAGGATTATGACTTTTTTGCGGGTGGTGGGGTTGGATTCACAAGCAACAGTAAGCGCATAGGGCATAGGGCATAGGGCATAGGGATATTTCTTTTGCTCTTTGCTCTCTGCTCCATGCTCTATGCTATAAAATGGTTTTTCATATGCAGAATACAGATACGGTGTATATGCCTCAAACTCTGCGCCGCATGTATCAACTGTCTTATATACAGGCTCAACCCCTGCCTGTTTTCTCGCCTCTCTTATTTCTGCTTCGGTTTTACCTGATAA
This sequence comes from Deltaproteobacteria bacterium GWC2_42_11, assembly GCA_001797495.1. Classification (GTDB taxonomy): domain Bacteria; phylum Desulfobacterota; class GWC2-55-46; order UBA9637; family GWC2-42-11; genus GWC2-42-11. The sequence goes on along the minus strand of MGPS01000070.1, from coordinate 77,251 downwards.
CTGTGCTATCCGTTTGTCAGAAAATCCAAGTTCTTTTGCCTGCCGTAATGAGTTGAGGAGTTGAGGAGTTGACTCCTTAACTGTCTTTTCTTTTACTCCTAAACTCTCTAACTCACTCTCAAACTCCACAATCTCCCTTATATTATTCAGAAACCACCTGTCAACCTTTGATAAATCAAATATCTCATCAACAGTCATGCCTGCTCTGAAGGCATCTGCAATATACCAAAGCCTCTCCCAATTAGGTGTCCTGAGTTTTTCAGTAATCTCTTCCTTAACCCTTGAACCCCCGACCCCTTGAACCCTTTCTTCAAACCCATAACTCCCTATCTCAAGCGACCTGAGTGCCTTCTGTAAAGACTCTTTAAATGTCCTTCCTATTGCCATTACCTCTCCCACAGACTTCATCTGTGTTGTGAGTATAGCATCCGCCTCAGGAAATTTTTCAAATGTAAACCTCGGAACCTTTGTGACCACATAGTCAATTGTCGGCTCAAATGAGGCAGGTGTCTTTTTTGTTATGTCATTGGGAATCTCATCAAGCGTATATCCTACCGCAAGTTTTGCGGCAATCTTTGCAATAGGAAAACCGGTTGCCTTGCTTGCAAGTGCAGATGAGCGGGAAACCCTGGGGTTCATCTCAATCACATGCATCTTCCCATTTTGAGGATTAACAGAAAATTGGATGTTTGAGCCTCCTGTATCAACACCGATTTCCCTTATAATCTTGAGTGCCGCATCCCTCATTATCTGATATTCCTTATCTGTTAATGTCTGGGCAGGCGCAACAGTTATGGAATCCCCTGTATGGACTCCCATAGGGTCAAAATTCTCTATTGAACAGATAATAACAACATTGTCCTTACCATCCCTCATAACCTCCAGTTCATATTCCTTCCAGCCTATTACAGATTCTTCAATGAGGATTTCGCTATACGGGCTTGCATCCAGTCCATACTGAACCATGTCCTTAAATTCCTCGCTGTTATATGCGATACCGCCGCCTGTGCCGCCGAGTGTAAAAGATGGCCTTATGATTGCAGGATAATCCATGGTCTCCATTATACTCATTGCATCTGTCAGGGTCTTTGCATAACCGCTTCTTGGCACCTCAAGACCAATCCTTTCCATTGCCTCTTTAAAGAGTTCCCTGTCTTCTGCCTTTTTTATTGCATGGAGTTTAGCGCCGATGAGCTCAACATGATATTTTTCCAAAACGCCGGATTCCGCCAGAGCCACCGCTGTATTGAGCGCGGTCTGTCCGCCCATAGTCGGAAGGATTGCATCAGGTCTTTCCTTCTCAATGATTTTTTCAACTATTTCAGGCGTAATCGGCTCAATATATGTCCTGTCAGCAATCTCCGGGTCAGTCATAATGGTCGCAGGGTTTGAGTTGATGAGGATGACCTTATAACCCTCTTCTTTTAGAGCCTTGCACGCCTGCGTGCCTGAATAGTCAAACTCGCATGCCTGGCCTATGACAATAGGTCCCGCGCCGATGATGAGTATTTTTTTTATGTCAGTTCGTTTAGGCAAGCAATCCTTCCTCCATTAAGGTATAAACCTTTTTTATATCCATCCTTGTAAATCTCTCTGACATGGTTTTTAATCTTCTAAACTTTAATAAAACAGGATAAAAGTCTGCCTCTTCCTGTTTTTTTGCCTCTTTTATCTCTTTTTTCAGCATAGTCTTTATATCATCAGGATAAAAACAGAATGTCTCTGAAAATCTGTAAGACCTCTCAAACGGGATAAGCCTTGCCTCCATTATATCCCTCTTTTCAAAACCTATAAGATTATCGCCATTCACTATATATTTTTTTCTTGTAAACATATCCTTTACCTTTACATATCCAATACCCCTCCGCTTTATAACAAATATGCTTTGTATGGTTTTTGAAAATCCATCGTATATATCTCCTTTGTTTGAAAGGGTTTCAACAAAATATCTGACAGGGGTTAGATTTGTATCTGACAATGGTCTGTCAAACAGATACCAGTCAAAAAATATACTAAGCCTTTCCTCATAATTCTCACCCTCATTTAAATCTATGCCAGAATTTGTAAATTCTTCTTTTGCAAGTTTTATCTCTTCGGCAAATGTCTCATTTATAAAATAGTCTTTAAACTCTTTTAAGCATTCTTCAAAGCCTGCATTGAAAGGCTTAAATTCAATGACCATTTACCCTCCATCAAATCCACAAACCTTTTGAAAAGATAACTTGCATCATGCGGACCTGGCGATGCCTCTGGATGATACTGGACAGAAAATAGCGGTAGTTTTTTGTGTGCAAGCCCTTCAACTGTTTTGTCATTTAGGTTTATATGTGTAAGTTCAGCAATGCCTTTTAAAGAATTAACATCAACTGCAAAGCCGTGATTCTGGGATGTAATCTCAACCTTTCTTGTTGTTAAATCCATAACAGGCTGATTGCCCCCGCGATGACCGAATTTTAGTTTATATGTCTTTCCGCCAAGAGCAAGCCCAAGTATCTGATGTCCGAGACAGATTCCAAATATTGGTTTTTTGCCAATGAGTTTTCTCACATTCTCAATTGCGTATTTAACTGCATCAGGGTCGCCGGGGCCATTTGAAAGGAATACGCCGTCCGGGTTCATCTTCAAAACATCATCAGCAGATGTCCATGCAGGCACAACTGTAACATCACACCCGACATTAACAAGGTTTCGGAGGATGTTGTATTTTATGCCAAAGTCATATGCAACCACCTTATAGAGTGGCGAGTGATGAGTGCTGAGTGATGAGTAACCTCTTTCTATATTCCACAAACCCTGCTTCAATTTATATGGCTCTTTGCATGTTACCTCTTTTGCAAGGTCAAGCCCTGCCATGGATGGAAATCCCTTTGCCTTTTTAACAAGTCTTTCTGGGTCCAAATCAACAGTTGATATAACCCCATTCATAGCGCCATTATCCCTTAAATGCTTTGTCAAAGCCCTTGTATCTATTCCGTGTATCCCAACAATATTGTGCCTTTTTAGATAACTATCCAGAGTCTCTTTTGAACGCCAGTTGCTTGGATATTGGCAAAATTCCTTTACAATAAATCCTTCAATCCATGGTCTTGCTGATTCAATATCCTCACTATTTATCCCGTAATTTCCAATCTGGGTATAGGTCATTGTAACAATCTGTCCTTTATAAGACGGGTCAGTTAAAATTTCCTGATACCCTGTCATTGAGGTATTGAAAACTACCTCACCTATTGACTCACCTTCAGCGCCGAATGAATAACCTTCAAATACAGTGCCGTCTGCAAGTGCAAGGACTGCCTTATTCCTATCCCTCATACACCACCTTCCCTCCAACTATTGTCTTCACAACTTTACCTTTCATCTTCCAGTTTTCAAACGGAGTATTTTTGCTCTTTGATTTTAATTTATTTACATCAACAAACCATTCCTTATTTAAATCCACAATCGTTATATCAGCATCATTGCCGACTTTTAGAGAGCCTTTTTTATCAAGCCCTAAAATCCTTGAAGGGTTTAGAGAGATTTTTTCAATCAGGACAGATAATGAAATAAGCCCGTCTGAAACGAGTTTTAAAGAAAGTGAGAATGCAGTCTCAAGTCCAACAACACCGTTTGCTGCCTTATCAAATTCCACATCCTTTTCATCAGCATTCTGTGGTGCATGGTCTGTTGCAATGACATCTATTGTTCCGTGTTTAAGCCCCTGTTTCAATGCCTCTATATCACTAATACTGCGAAGCGGAGGGTTCATCTTTGCATTGGTGTTGTAGCCGGTTACACATTCATCTGTTAGTGTAAAGTGGTGCGGCGTAACCTCTGCTGTAACATTTACACCTCTTGACTTGGCATTTCTTATAAGTTCAACACTCCCAGATGCAGATACATGGGCAATGTGCAGTTTCCCGTGTGTAAGTTCTGCAAGGGCAATATCCCTTGCAACCATAATATCCTCTGCTGCATTCGGGATGCCCTTTAAACCCAGTTTTGTAGAAATAAAACCTTCGTTCATAACACCATCCCCTGCAAGGGTTAAATCCTCGCAGTGGGATATAACAGGCAGATTAAAAGGTTTTGAATATTCCAGTGCCAGCCTCATCAACCTGCTGTCAGAAACAGGCTTGCCGTCATCTGAAATCGCAACACATCCCGCATCTTTCAAATCGCTAATCTCTGCAAGTATCTCACCTTTTAAACCTTTACTTACTGCACCAACAGGAAAGACATTTACAATACCCTCTTCCTGTGCCTTTTTCAGGATATATCTTGTAACAGATGAATTGTCATTAACAGGGTCAGTATTTGCCATACATGCAACAGATGTAAAACCTCCTGCTGCTGCTGCCATTGTGCCTGTTCTTATGTCCTCTTTATATTCATAGCCCGGCTCTCTTAAATGCGTGTGCATGTCAATAAAACCCGGGAAAACATGAAGACCCGTTGCATCTATGACAGTGCAATCGTTGTGCGTGATGCGGGATGCGTGATGCGTGATTTCAACGATTTTGCCGTCAACACAATAAACATCAAATATCCCGTCAATCCCATTTGCAGGGTCAACAACATGCCCGCCTTTTATTAGAAGTTTACTCATAACTCCCTCCCAAGCAGGAGATAAAACAAAGCCATCCTCACAGCCACACCGTTTGTAACCTGATCAAGTATAAGTGATGACCTTCCATCTGCAACATCCGATGAAATTTCAACACCCCTGTTTATTGGTCCTGGATGAAGGATAATTACATCCTTCTTTGCCATCTCAAGTTTTTTTGAATCCAGACCAAAGAGTTTTGAGTATTCCCTGACTGTGGGAAATAGTGCGGCATTCTGCCTCTCCAGTTGTATTCTTAACATCATTATTACATCTGAATCTTTAATAGCATCTTCCATATTGTAAAATACCCTGCAGCCCATCTGCTCAATCCTGCACGGCATCATTGTCGGAAGCCCGGCAGCCCTTACCTCTGCACCGAGTTTTGTAAAGCCGTAGATATTGCTTCTTGCAACCCTTGAGTGCAGGATGTCGCCTATTATTGCAATCTTTAATCCTTCTATCCTTCCGAGTTTTTCCTTAACCGTCAGCATATCAAGCAGCGCCTGACTTGGATGCTCATGGCACCCATCCCCTGCATTTATAACAGAACACTTTACCAGACCTGCCAGAATATGTGGCGCGCCGCTGAAGGAATGCCTCAGGACAATGCAGTCAGGATTCATTGCCTCAAGGTTTTTTGCAGTATCTTTCAATGTCTCGCCCTTCACAACACTGCTGGATGAAGCAGATATATTTATAGCATCCGCACTCATTCTCTTGGCAGCAATCTCAAAAGATGTCCTTGTCCTTGTGGATGGCTCGTAAAATAGGTTAATAATAGTTTTGCCGCGCAACGTAGGGACCTTCTTGATATCCCTTTCAGACACCTCTTTAAATGATTCGGCAGTCTTCAGGACGAGTTCTATCTCTTCCTTTGTTAAATCTTCTATGCTGAGTATGTCCTTTCTATTGAGTTTCATCTGAAAATCCTAATAATGGTAGCCGCAGGCTTTATGCCTGCGCAAACGCACCCATAAAGGGTGCGACTACAGATTTTCATCATCTTTTGCAAGCCAAAGGCTCATGAATGTTTCATTTTTCCTCAACAAGCACCTCCTCCACACCATCTGTCTCTACTAAGTGCACCTTTACATCTTCCTGCATGGATGTAGGTATATTCTTTCCAACATAATCAGGTCTTATCGGCAGTTCCCTGTGTCCCCTGTCAACAAGAACAGCCAGTTGGATAGAGGCAGGTCTTCCAAAATCCATTATCACATTCATGGCAGCCCTTATAGTCCTTCCTGTAAAAAATACATCATCAACAATAATTACCTTTTTGTTATCAATAGAAACAGGTATATTTGTCTCCTTAAGTATCGGCTGTTCCTCTTTAAAACCAATGTCATCTCTGTAAAGGGTTGCATCAAGGCTTCCAACAGGTATTTCAAAACCCTCTGCTGTCTTGAGTATATCATTAAGTCTCCTGGCAAGATAAACACCGCGGGTAGGGATACCAAGAATTACAATGTCCTCAATGCCCTTATTCTTCTCTATGATTTCATGGGCTATTCTGACCAGCGCCCTTTCCAGACCTTTTGAGTCCATTACATATCTCTTGTCAGGCATAACTCCTTAAACCTCCTATGTAATCATTGCAGTCAGGCTGAAAGCAGACAAAAAAATACCTCCGCGCCCATTCGGACAAGGAGGTATATCGTAAAGTACATATTCTTTTTTTGTTTATTGATGGTATCATATCTCCCTTTCTTAACCTCGCCGGGTTAAATTAAAAGGGTTTTTAAAAAAACCTTTATACCTTAATTACACCTTTTAAAATCCTTAGTCAATATAAATTTTGCAATATGATGTTGCTGCTACATCTCCACTTGATACCCTGCCTTATGCTTATCAGATGACTTCTCAAACTTCCTTATCACCTTTTCCACACCGCCGTCTCTTTCCAGTTCCGCCTCTACAGACGGAAGATATTCTACAGCCCACGCAGGCAGGTTATTATTAACAGTTACTGCCTTTCCAACCAAAAATACCTTTATCCCTTGACGGACATTAACCATATAAAACCATATTGCATTGTCGCTATCAATTATTTTTCCATCATCAGGAAAGTGACCGTAACTCCAGTCCATTGTCATCAGGACATGTGAACTTACAGCATACGCCTGTTCTATCGTGGGATAGTATTCATACTCCCCGCGCACCATTACAGGGTAATCATGGTTTAATATAATAGTATATGAATCCTCTGCATAGACAGGGCATATAAAAAGTATAAGCAGCAAATTTAGTGCTAATGTTATTTTTCTCATGGCGGCACCTTATTCCTTTCCTGCCCTATAGATGGTACGACATCAAAATCAGACTTATTCCACCTTTTGTATCGGTTTAACGACATCTATATCAAATGCAAACTTCTTTTTGTACTGCCCCAGAAAATTCACCTCTATATCATATGCAGTATAAATGCTTACATCATACTCTCCCCTCTCAATCTTAATGTCGCCTTCTTTCAGGGTAATGCCCCATGAATTTGCCCTCTCAACAAGCCTTTTATTTATATCTGCATCGGATTTATGCATTGCCATCTCTGCAGCCGAACTGACCTCCTGCTCAAGCATATAATTACCTATATACAATGGGATAACCTCTATCCCTGCATAAACAAGGAGCGCAAGAACCAAAAGCGTAAAAAGGGTCTTAAATTTAATAAACCCTTTTCTCCCTTTCAATATTTCTGTATATTTCATACATATATATTCTTACACCTTTTAAATCGGCAGTCAATGAAATTTCTTAAATTGTTTACCGAACTCCCAAAAATAGACATTGATTTTTGGGGAAACCTGCAAGTTGGCTGCCAGACGAGGCAGCGGACAATCTTTGAGACGAGCCGTATGTTCACCGATACGGTGAGGAACAAAAATTGGCCGATAACGAAGTATGGCAGCCAAATCGCAGGTTTGTAAAATAGCGAGGTTTTTAATCGCTATTTTACGGGGACTTTAAAATGTTGACAGTATAATGCACACTATGATAATAAATTAAAAAACGGTGGGCGTAGCTCAATGGTTAGAGCATCGGACTGTGGCTCCGAGGGCTGGGGGTTCAAATCCCCTCGCTCACCCCAGTTAATACAACAATAATTATTGATAAACAACCACTTAAACCATAAATTTAAACAAAACACTTTCGAAAGGAGAAAATGATGTCAGAAAATGTTATTCATGTTACCGACAGTAATTTTGATACAGAGGTACTAAAGTCCCCCATACCTGCACTTGTTGATTTCTGGGCAACATGGTGCGCACCGTGCAGGGCAATAGCCCCGGTTGTAGAGGAGATGGCTGATGCCTATGCAGGGAAGGTTAAGATAACAAAAATGAATGTTGATGAAAACCCTGCAACACCGGGCAAATACGGCGTCAGGGGCATTCCGACACTCATACTCTTCAAAAACGGACAGGTCGTTGACCAGGTAGTGGGTGCTGTGCCTAAAACACAGATAAAGGCTTTGATAGACAAGGTTCTATAACCCTGCTATATAAAGGCAGGAATACATTGCCTGCCTTTCCTTTCTTTTTATTGTTGCAGTATATATTGGATATACCCTCCAGAACATTAAGACAAAGGTCTTACATGTATAATAACCTGAACAGGATAATCATCATTGTGCTTGACAGTCTTGGTATCGGGGAACTCCCTGATGCTGAATATTACGGTGATAAAGGCAGCAATACCCTGGGTAACATAGTAAAGACCATTAGGTGGTTCAGCATCCCAAATCTTGAGTCGCTCGGCATAGGGAATATAAAGGGTGTTGAAGGGTTAAAGAGAACATCATCCCCTCTCGCATCCTACGGCAGGATGATGGCGGCATCAAAAGGCAAGGATACTGCAACAGGTCATTGGGAGATTGCAGGTATCATCCTTGATAAGCCATTCCCTACATACCCGCATGGTTTTTCTGAAGAGATAATGAAAAGGTTTAAGACAGAAACAGGGATGGACTACATCGGCAACATTGCTGCATCAGGGACAGAAATCATCCAAAAGTTTGGTGAAGAACATATTAAAACTAAAAAACTAATTGTTTATACATCTGCAGATAGCGTATTCCAGATTGCCGCACATGAGGCTGTAATACCGGGTGAAAGACTTTACGAGGTCTGCAAAATAACCCGCAGGATACTCGATGATTACGGCGTCTGCAGGGTGATAGCAAGACCATTTGAAGGCAGTGCCGGCTCTTTCAAAAGGACTGCACAGAGAAAGGATTTTTCAATCGCCCCAACAGGCGAGACAGTCCTTGACAAACTCAAAGCAATTGGATTGCCTGTTATCGGTATCGGTAAAATTGGCGATATATATGGACATAGAGGACTCACAGGAGAAATCCACATAAGGGACAATATGGACGGCATTGATAAAACCATCGATGCGATTAAACATACAGACAGGGGACTATTATTCACAAACCTTGTTGATTTTGATATGCTTTACGGGCACAGGAACGATGCAGAGGGTTATGCAAAATCGCTGATGGAATTTGATGCAAGATTACCCGGTATAACGGCATTGTTTAAAGACAGCGATATGCTTATAATTACAGCAGACCACGGCTGCGACCCAACAACACCCTCAACCGACCATTCAAGGGAGTATGTCCCGCTTCTGGTTTACGGTAAAGGATTAAAGGGAGGGATAGACATGGGGACAAGGGAAACATTTGCGGATGTAGGGCAGACCATTGCAAATGTATTCGGGCTTCAAGAGATGCAGAACGGCGAAAGTTTTTTAAAACAACTCCTGTGAAAAAGAATAAGAAGATGTTCATTAAAACAAGAGATATTTTAGAAAAGGTAAGAAAACCTGTGCCCAAACCATCTGCCATACATAGAACAAAAACTGCATACAACCGCAGGAAATCCAGAATACTGGTCAAAAATATATTAAAAGGAACAAAAAATGAAGAAAACAGCACTTAATTTGGTATTGATCTTATTTACCTCCTCGGGCTGTGCAGCCATTGTAATAGCAGGCGCAAGCGGTGCAATTGTGTATACAGTAACAAATATTGCATACAAAACTACGAGTTATCCGTTTAGCCATGTAGAGGCTGCAACATACACCACCTTAAAAAATATGGGGGTTGTAGAGGTTGGGAAAAAAGACATAGAAAATGGAATCAAGATTATAGCAAAAACACCAAATTTAAAAATTTATATAGACCTTGAACGGATTACGACAAAAACAACAAAGATAAGCGTGGATGCCCAAGAAAATATCATTTTAAAAGACAGGGCAACTGCAACAGAAATAATAGAACAAACCGAAAGGATACTCGAGGGCAGAAAGTAACGGTGAGAGTTTATGATATTATAAAGAAAAAAAGGGACGGCGTGGAACTCAGCGGTGAAGAGATATCGTTCTTTATTAAAGGTGTAACCTCCGGCAGCATTCCTGACTGCCAGATATCAAGCCTCCTCATGGCAGTATATTTCCAAGGGATGACAGAAGAAGAGACTGCTGCACTGACCAGAGAGATGCTGTATTCTGGCAGGGTGCTTGACCTTAATTCCATCAAAGACAAGAAAATAGATAAACATTCCACAGGCGGAGTAGGCGACAAGATTACATTGGCTGCTGCACCGCTTGCTGCATCATGCGGCGTTTATATACCCATGATTGCAGGGAGGGGGCTTGGACACACTGGCGGGACGATTGATAAACTTGAATCCATACCCGGATTCAGAACAGACCTCACCCTTGAAGAATTTACAAGACAGGTAGAAAAGACAGGTATCTCAATAATAGGACAGACAGGCGAGATTGCACCTGCTGACAGGAGATTATACGCCATCAGGGATATAACTGCGACAGTTGAAAGCATACCCTTTATTACAAGCAGCATAATGAGCAAGAAACTTGCAGAAGGGATTGATGCCCTTGTGCTTGACATAAAGGTCGGGAGTGGTGCATTTATGAAAAATCAGGATGATGCAAGGAAACTTGCAAAGACCATGATAGAGATAGGCAAAGGGATGGGAAAAAAGGTCATTGCTGTATTGACTGATATGAACCAGCCGCTGGGTATGGCAGTCGGCAACAGCCTTGAAGTAATAGAAGCAATTGATGTACTGAACGGTAAAGGACCCGCTGATGTTGCAGAATTGACCGTTGAAACAAGTGCATGGATGCTTTTATTGGCAGGGAAGGCTGATTCCATGGCTCTGGGACGACAGAAAATCAGGAAGGCAATCAAAAGCAGAAGCGGTCTTAAGAAGTTTAAAGAAATGGTTGCAGGTCAGGGTGGGATTACAGATGTAATTGATAACCCGTCCCTTTTTAGTTCGGCAAGATATTCTGAGACCTTTGCTGCCAGAGGAGAAGGTTTCATATCAGGAATAGATGCAGAGCGGGTTGGCATTGCTGCAATGCATCTCGGTGCAGGGAGGATAAAGGTAGATGACAGAATTGACCATGCAGCAGGTATAATACTGAACAAAAAAGTTGGTGACCAGGTCAGAATAAATGAAGAATTGGCTGTTATTTATTTCAACAATATTTCAAAAAGGGACCCAACAATAAAAATGCTTGAAAATGCATTCTCGTTTTGCAAGGATAAAGTTGAAACAAAACCACTAATAATAGAGGTACTGAACTGATGATACGCAGGGCAAACATAAGCGACATAAAAGAGATATATAAACTTATAGAGGCCTTTGCAAACAAGGGCGAGATGCTGCATAGACCCCTGACAGATATGTATGACAACCTGCGGGATTTTTATGTATATGAGGAAGATAGTGCTATCATCGGTTCATGTGCTTTACACATTATCTGGGAGGACATGGCAGAGATAAGGTCGCTTACAGTTAAAGAAGGGTCATCAGGGAAAGGCATAGGCAGTGTCCTTGTAAACGCGTGTCTTGATGAAGCAAAGGCACTCGGTATTAAAAGGGTGTTCGCACTTACATATAAACCTGTATTCTTTGAAAAACTCGGATTTATATCCATTGACAAGATGACACTACCGCATAAGATATGGGGAGAATGTATAAAGTGCTTTAAATTCCCGAATTGCGATGAGACTGCGGTAATGATTGAACTATGAAAAAACAGGGAGCAGAAATGAGAAATGAGAAATCAGGGGTATTAGAAAATCTTGTCAGGATGCTTAAACGCAAACAGGAGATAGATGAATGGGAGATATTCTATTCATCTCAGGACGGTATAAGCATAGAGGCAAAGGATGGAACTGTTGAATCCATGAAGGTCTCCTGCAGCAAGGGCATTGGTGTCAGGGTGTTGAAAGACAAAAGACTCGGATTTTCATTCTCTTCTGACCTATCAGATAATGCGCTTTCCAATATGATAGATAATGCCTTATCAGCAGGAAGTGCTGTTACAGCAGATGAGTTTTATTCCTTCCCTTTAGCAGAAGATATAAAATCCAAAGAACTCGGACTTTTTGACAAAACAATCAAAGACACACCGGAGGCAAAAAAGATAGAAAAGTCTCTCCTGCTTGAAGATGCTGCAAGGTCATTTGACAAAAGGGTCAGACAGGTTAGAAATGCTGTTTACAGCGAAACAACTTATTCATCTTCAATACTAAATTCAAAAGGCATAAACCTGACAGATAACAAGACATTTGCATCAGGCAGTATCATGGCAGTAGCAGAAGAGAATAATGATTCCCAGATGGGCTGGGAAATGGACTTTTCCCATTTTGTAAATGACATTGATGCACAAAAGATTGGAATCGGCGCTGCAAAAAGGGCGGTCTCTATGCTCGGTGCAAGGGAGATAAAAAGCATTAAATGCCCTGTTGTGCTTGAAAACTCTGTAGCAGTAGAATTCCTTGAGGTCATTGCACCATCTTTCCTTGCAGATAACATCCATAAGGGGAAATCCATGCTGAAGGATAAAAAAGGTAAAAAGATATTTTCAGACTGCATAACAATTTTAGATAACGGCATTATGCATAGAGGCTGGAGTTCATCCCTTTTTGACAGCGAGGGCATACCAAAACAAAAGACCTCTCTTATAACAAACGGCGTTCTTGAAAATTATCTCTATGACACATACTGGGCAAAAAGGGAGGGTGTAGAATCTACAGGAAACAGTTCAAGGTCAGGTTTCAAGTCTGTCCCTGGCATAAGTATATCAAATATGTATATAAAAAACGGGGATACTGAACTGGATAGCCTTATGAAAGAGGCGAATAAAGGGGTTTTTATTACAGGACTTCTTGGTGTTCATACGGTAAATACAATATCAGGGGATTTTTCCATTGGTGCAGCAGGATTTTATATAGAAAACGGCACGGTCTCCTGTCCTGTAAGGGGCATGGCAATTGCAGGAAACCTGCTTGACCTGTTCTCAAGGATAATCAAAACTGGAAACGATATAAGATTCTTCGGGAATATCGGCGCACCTAGTTTGCTCCTTCACAAAATGGATATAAGCGGGGCAGGGTAATATCTTAAATGTTAAGAACCAATCCCCTATATAAGTTTTCTATCCTCAGTTTTTTCTTTATCGTTGTCCTTACCCTCTCCATAGGTTTTATTGTGTCTAAGTATTTTAAGAAGATTATACTCTCCAGAGAATTAAGGATAACCACAGACTTTGTGCAGGCACATGCCAGACCTCAACTCCCTGATTTGTTGGTTGATAGAAAAACCGAGAAGACACTATAGTGCACTTTTGATCGTTAAACTAGTGCACTTTTAATTGTTCGGTGACAAGGCAATTCGTTGTTGTATTTTAGTATGACGTCTGATATAAGGTGAAAGAGTATAATCAAATGGTCTGGAGATATTATGGAACAAGTGAAAATTGTATTGTGCGGCATGGTAATGATCTTCATTTTGAGTGGTTGTGCCACAACCGGCGGTAAAACCACTCAAGACAAACGTCAGTCTATTCTCTCCATGAGAAACGAAGTCCTGTCGGAGCTTTATAAAGTTCACCCTCAGGCAAGAGCCGAGATTGCAGCGGCGCCGGGTTATGCAGTTTTCAGCAACGTCAACATCAATATAATTTTCGCCAGCTTCGGCGGCGGCTATGGGGTTGTTAACGACAACAAAACCGGCAGGCCTGTTTTCATGAAAATGGGAGAGGTCGGTATCGGGTTAGGGCTTGGCGTTAAAGATTTTCGCGCTGTATTTATTTTCCATGACCGGACAACCCTGACAAAGTTCATCAACAGCGGTTGGGAATTCGGGGGGCATGCCGATGCAGCGGCTAAGGCCGGCGACAAAGGCGCAGCCGTGGGAGGCGAAGCCTTGATAGATGGCATAACCATTTATCAGTTAACGAAAAGCGGGCTGGCGCTTCAGGCTACGGTTAAAGGAACCAAGTACTGGAAAGATGACGAGTTGAATTGAGCGGATAATAAAATTTTTCTTGACATTGTTTCAATATTTCGCAAAAAGAAAAAGGGGAAATGGGATTGAGAAAAATAGAACGGTTCTATTTTAATGGATGCCTGCAACGGCGGCTAACATGGTGCAAAAGATTAACATCCAAACCCTTCGGGCTTCTTTTGCAATGGAAATGTTGAGCGAAAAAGCCGCATGTCAGCGTCAACTACCTAAACTCCTTATCAGTCCCTTCAATCTTTTAACCCCATGCCTCATGCAGTAGTCCTTAATCCCTTCAAGTATCTTTATCGCTGCATCAGGCTCAACAAAGTTTGCTGTGCCTATCTGAACTGCTGCTGCACCTGCTATTATAAACTCAAGGGCGTCACTGGCTGTCATTATGCCGCCTATGCCGATAATCGGAATTTTAACAACCTTTGCAGCCTCCCAAACCATCCTCACAGCAATTGGTCTTATTGCCGGACCTGACAGCCCGCCTGTAATATTTGCCAGTTTAGGTTTCCTTGTTTCAACATCAATTGCCATGCCTGTGATAGTATTGATAAGGGATATAGCATCGCTTCCTGCATCCTCCGCAGCCTTTGCCATGACTTTTATATCCGTAACATTCGGGGAGAGTTTGGTAACAACAGGAAACCGAGTTGCCTTCTTTACAGCCCTTATTACCTTTGCAGATTCTTTCGGATTTATGCCGAATACAATGCCGCCCTTTTTTACATTTGGACAGGATATGTTTATTTCAAGACCTGCAATGCCATCTGTTTCATCAAGCCTTTTTGCCACCTCTGCATATTCTCTGACATTCTCGCCAAAGATATTTGCAATCACAGGCACATTATATTTTCTTAAAAACGGAAGTTTCTCTTTTATAAATACTTCAACACCAACATTCTGAAGCCCTATGGCATTAAGCATACCTGCCGGTGTCTCAACAATCCTTGGAGATGGGTTGCCCTGCCTTGGTTTAAGGGATAGCCCTTTCACAACAACAGCGCCAAGTTTATTAAAGTCAACAAAGGGGCTGAATTCCTCACCGTACCCGAATGTGCCTGATGCTGTCATCACAGGATTTTTAAGTTCTATCCCTGCGATGGTTACAGATAAATTTATCTCTTGCCCTTTGCCCTTTTTCATATCGCTTCCCAATCTATATCCCTTGCATCAAATATAGGCCCGTCCTTGCAAACCATCTTGTAGAGTTGTGAGTTGTTTCTATACCCCTTGACTCCTTGAACCTTTGACCCCGTTACTTTTACAGCACACCCAAGACATGCACCTATACCGCAAGCCATTACATTATCAAGGGAAACATAACACGGAATGTTGTTTCTATCTGCTATATCTGCAACTGTCTTGAGCATTGGTTTTGTGCCGCATGCATATACAACTGCTGAACTTAAATCCCTTCCTAATAACTCCTTCAAGAGAAGTTTTGTTACCATGCCCTTCTCTCCCACGCTGCCATCATCTGTGGAAACAGACACATCAATCTTAAGTTTTTTAAAATCATCCAGACCAGGGAGGTCTTCCTTGCTTTTTCCGCCAAACAGAAGTTTCAACCCAACCCATGTTTTCTTGCACCCTTTGGCAAGGAGGTAAAACGGCACAATACCTATACCGCCTGCTACCATAATAATGTTTTTATTTCTCTCTGCTGAAGGGAATGTATTACCAAAGGGTCCAAGAATATCAACCCTATCACCTATTTTTAGTCCTGACATAATCCCTGTGCCTTTCCCTACTACCTTATAAAGTATCTCTATCTTTTGCCCTTTGCTGCTTGACCGCGCCCAGAGGGCACCCGCCTTTGACCCATCTAAACGGGGTGATCCTATCTTTTGATCCCACCTTTTGTATATTCCAAAAGGTCTGCGCAAAAACGGGTCTAATTGTCCGCTTATCCTCAGCATAACAAACTGTCCCGGCACAGCACCGTCAAATTCTCTCCCAACAGCAAGCCCCAGTTTGTAATAAGACGGTAATACATTTTTATTATAAAGAACCTCTGATATCATACGACCTTTGCTGCCCTGCTTTTGCAAGCCATCTCAAGCCCCATAACTATAGCATCTTCCTTATTGTCAGAATAATATTCCTTCCTGACTCCTATCTCGCTGAAACCAAAACCCATGTAAAGTCTTTGTGCTGAAATATTTGACCTCCTCACCTCCAGATACACAACCCTTGCAGACCTTCCGGCAAGAAAGTCCAGCATGAATTCCAGCAGTAATCGGGCTATCCCCTTTCTCCTGAAATCAGGATGGACAGCAAGGTTTAATATATGCGCCTCTTCTGCGACAAGCCAGACTATTATATATCCGGCAATGGTCTTGGTTTCAGTCTTATCAAATCGTGCCACAAACGGAAAAGAAAAGGGGTTTTTGAGTTCTTTTTCAAAAATGGACATTGACCACGGTCCAGGGAAAGACACATTTTCTATTTCTAGAATTTCATCAATATCATTGCGGGACATGGGAAGGATGGTTATGTCCGCATCAGGACATATATACGGCTTGTCAGGGATTGGCTTATTTTTCATTCACGGCGAATATAACATACCAGAGGTCTATCTTCTTCAATTTATATTTCTTTTCTACACATAAGTTTGCTTTTTTTATAAACTCGTCTAAAGACAGGTCTGTCCTCCAGCCTATCTTTTTCGTTATAGGGTTCAGCATCCTTACAACACTCCCAACCATTTTGTTAGGACTCCTGAAATGATTGACTACAACGATTTTCCCATTTCTCTTGCATACCCTCTTTACCTCTGACATTGTTTTATAAGGGTCAGGTACGACGCTTACAACATGGGATATAAAGACCTTGTCGAAACTGTTATCAGGAAATTCCAGGTTCATAGCGTCCATTTCCATGAGTTCAATGTGGTTCAAATTCAGTTTGTTTGTCTTTTCCTTTGCTTTTTTTAACATAGCGGAAGATATATCTATTCCGGTAACATCACAGTATCTGGGGAACAGAGGGAGGGAAAGACCTGTACCAACGCCGACATCCAGAACCTTGTCGCCATGTCTTATATCCATAGTTGCAATGGCATGTTTTATTCTCGGGAAAAAGAACCTTTTAAAGATTGCATCATATGCATTTGAATAGCCCGCATATATCTTTTTTATTGTTTCTGTTTCCAACACAACTCCTCCTTTAAAAAAAACCGTATTTACTAATACCTCTCTCTATTATTTATCAAACAAAAGTCTTTTTATATATTATTTTATCGTCGCCTGCCCTGTAAAAATCCTTTATCCTTGCTGCCTCTGTAAAACTATTCTGTTCATAGAAAACCCTGGTTTTGTAATAATCTGACCTTGATGATGTCTCTGCCAGAAGCATTCTTGCCCTGATATTTATTAACATACTTTCAAGATAATTGACAAGCATTTTGCCAATCCCCATGCTATGGAACAGAGGGTCAACAACTATCCAGTAGAGGTCATAGGTGGATTCTGTTAAAGGGACTCTGCCGTAGCAGATGTATCCAATAACCTTATTACCTTCATTTACTGCACAGAAGAAGTCATAGTCATTCTGACATGGATTTCCGAGATAAATATCCAGAAGTTCAGCAGCACAATCTTTTTCTTCTGCTGTAAAGTTGACATTTCTGTTAATTATCGAGATTATTGTATCCCTGTCATCTGATGAAACCTTTCGTATCTCCATATCCGTTCAGTATTGTTCCTGTCACTCATTACAGCCGTATCTGCTCATGGCACATTTTATTATCTCATGTATGAGTGTGCTGTAGGTCATTCCCGCTGCAAAAGCGCTTCTTGCAATACCTGCATCAGGCGATATGTCAGGGTTGGGGTTAACCTCAAGCACCTTTGGCACATTATCCTTTCCCATCCTTATATCAACCCTGGCATAATCACGGCAGCCCATCAACCTGTAAGCCTTTACTGCTATAGACGACAGCCTTTCTTTTAAATCTTCTGATACCTTTGCAGGGCATACAGGTACTGTATTCTTATAAGATATGCTTGCGGCAACCCATTTTGCCTCATAGCCAACCAGACGAGGCATGTCTTCAGGCAGTCCTGAAAAATCTATCTCCGAAACAGGCAATACCCTTAAATCATCTCCATTGCCCATGACCGATACATTGAATTCCCTCCCGTTAATATACTCCTCAACCAGTGCAGGCTGTTTGCAAACATCTAATATATATTGGACCCTCTTTTTAAGTGATTCGGTATCGTGCACAACCGCACTGCTGTCCACGCCTATACCTGCATCTTCCTGCAGAGGCTTTACAATAAGCGGAAAATTTATGCCGATATCTGCAAGTAAACCTGTGCCTTTAACAACAGTATATGCAGGCGTCGGGACGCTGTTTGCACACAATATGTTTTTGGCAAGTCCCTTATTAAGGCACAAACCTAATGTCAAAGGTCCTGAACCTGTATATCTGAAGCCAAACAGTTCATAGAAAGAAGCCACATTCATCTCCATTGAACTCAAACCTAATGCCCCTTCACACAGGTTAAAGATTATATCGGGTGCACTTCGGCGGAGCGTATCTATAAATGCATAAGGGTTATCTTCCAATGGAACAAGTACCAAAGTTATACCACCCCCTTCTATCGCCTTTTTTACGGACATCGCTGTATCAATAACCCCCTCGCAGGAAATTGAGCAATCAATATCCCTTCTTCCAATATCTAAATCGTCATTGTATGTTATGGTAATTTTTTCAGCGGTTGCCATAAATACCATATCTCTTACACGCAATATCAAGTACTGTATTTATAAGTCTATTGTAATCCATGCCAGCAGCCCTTGCTGCCTTTGGAAAACATGAATTACTTTTAGGGTCAGGCAGTATCCCCGGCAGCGGATTAAGTTCCAGGATGTGCGGAGTACCTTTACCATCCAGTCTTATATCTATCCTGCACCAGTCTTTGATGTCCAGAACCTGAAACGCCCTTTTGCATATCTCTTCTATCCTCTGGGTTAATTCGGCTTCTATCTGTGCCGGACAGGTGAATATCTCCAGCGGGTTATCAGGTGTATCCCATAGCCACTTTGCTTCATAGGAATAAATCGGGTTTACCCCTTCAGGGAGTGTTGAATAATTTATTTCAACAATAGGAAGGCAATTTACTTCATCACCATTGCCCATCACGGCGACTGTAAACTCCCTCCCATCAAGGAATTCCTCGACAAGGGCAGGCTGCCTGTATTCGTTAATGACCCATTCAGTCTTTTTATTGAGGTCGTCAATATTATAGACTATAGAGTCATTCCTTATGCCCTTACTTGAACCCTCATAAAGGGGTTTGACAATGAGGGGGAAGGAGAGCGCCGAGTGTTGAGCGCTGAGCGCTGAGTGTGATACAAAAAATCTGGCAGTTGGAATATTGTAATAAGAGAGTATCTCTTTTGCCCTTGCCTTATCAAGGCAGATGCCAAGTGTCAGAGGACCTGAACCTGTATATGGTATCCCGAGCATCTCCAGCATGGCAGGGATATGGGATTCCCTGTTTCTGCCGTTAATGCCCTCTGCAATATTAAAAACCATATCAGGTTTTTCTTTTACAAGTTTCTGATACCCCTCTTTATCTGCCTCTATTAAAACCACCTCATGCCTTTTTGAGACAGCATCCCTTATTGCGTCTATTGTCTCATCATCATCCCATTCAGCATAAAAATCAGGGGGGAGATTCTCTGTTAAAGTCTCTTTCTTTTTTATGTTGTATGTTATGGCAACATTCATGCTAATTTACTAAATGTCTAATCCTTCTTGGCATTTTCCTTCACATATCTGACAAGTCTTTTAATAACTTTTCCCACTACCTCATCAGGCACACCATCGGGGTATCTGGATTTCCTTCTCATATCGCACATATCATTTACATAATCTACAACAATAAATCTGCCATCTTTCACCTTTACTATCTCTGTAGAGAAAAAATCAAGGCCGCATATATCTGCAATCTTTTTAGTTATATCATGCAGTTCTGAAAAATCATACTTTTTTACCTCATCAGATGTTATCATGTTGTAAATGAAGGTTTCATTATTCCACCAGCATGGGATTATCTCACCGCATACATAAAATACCCTGAACCATGCCTTGCGGCTCAAATCTTTGCCAAGAAATACAGGTACTATCTTCTCCTGCAGCAGATATTTATCATGTGCAATTTCCATCCTTGCCTTTACTACCTCCTGTATTGTCCTTGCATCGATAACCACACCAACGCCGCCGCCGCCGTGTGCAGGTTTTATTATAAACGGCATACCAAGTTTTTTAAAGTCAGAAAGTTTCATCATGGTATAAATCTCTTGATTCTTCTGCCACGGCGAAAGTATTATCGTGTAAGGGACATTGATACCGTTTGAAATAAACTCAAGGTGCATGGTTGCCTTGTCAACTGCCCTTGGTAAAAGAGATACCTCATTTACCATCTTGAAAGGGAATCTCTTTGCAAAATGTATAATATCATGGAACTTGGGGTTTGTGTCTGATGCACGGTCAAAAAGCATCCTGAATGCAATCTTACCTTCTGCCTGCAGATTAAGCGTTTCATTAAGATTTGCCGGATAAATAAGATAACTGCTTAGCATGTTTTTCTGACACTCCCTGTCAATACTGCATACGAAATCCCTGTCATACTCCCATTCCCATGCTATCGCCAGGTCGAAAAAATCTGCCATTAAAGAATAAGTACAGCAGCAGCAATCACGGTTGTATACCTGCCGTCACCCTTTACTATTGCCGACTGCGTGATGTTTGTTGTTCTTACTATCTTGTCGCTTATCCTGTAAATCTCTTTCTTCTCGTCCCACCCAAGGTTCTCATCAAGTTCTATACCCAGTGTGGAGGCAAGCATTGCTGCAGCAAGGTCTTCTGCATAGTCGCCTGCAAACTTATCAGTCTGGCCAAAGGCATGGTGCTCGCTTAAGTATCCATATACCTTTTTATCCATTGGTATTGCACACCCTACGGATGCTGCCATGAGCCTCCTGGGCTCGTTACTGCAGCACCTGCTCATCACGCAGAATGTTACCTGACCGGGGGAAAGCATCTTTAATCCTTGAGTTCTTGAAATAACCTTACAGCCCGGCGGGAATATGCTGGAGACTGTTACGATATTGAGTTTTTCTATGCCTGCATCCCTGAGCGCGAGTTCAAAGGAATGGAGTTCTTCCTTATGCGTCCCTACACCCTTTGTAAAGAATACCCTTCTTGGCACCATGCTCACTTTTCAAGTCCTCCTTCTTGTTTAGACTTTAGACTATAGACTTTAGACTTTTTAGTCTTTAGTCTATGGTCTACTTTAAAGTCTATAGTCTGCTTTTTTGTCTTTTACTATATATCCCATCATCTTATAAACAAGTTTTGCAGCAAGGAAATCCGGAGATAAATTACCTGCCAGCGGGCACAACTCAACCACATCAAAACCGATTATCTCTTTTTTAGCAGCAATGTTCCTCAATAATCCCGTCACTTCATACCACATCAACCCTCCTGGTTCAGGGGTTCCTGTTGCAGGCATAATTGAAGGGTCAAACACATCAAGGTCAATGGTAATAAAAACTTCATTCGTCAGATTACTGCATATATCCTCTACAGGGATGCCTCTTATAATATCCTTTGCAAAATAGGTATGGATACTGTGATGCGTGATGTGTGATGCGTGATGCGTTTTTTCTGACTTCTGTGTTCTGTGTTCCAACCCCTTTTTTAAGAACTCTGCCTCTTCAACACTTAAACTCCTTATGCCAACCTGAACAATCGGACACATCTCTGATATTCTCCTTGCAATACACGCATGGTTATACGGGCTTTCCTGATATTTATCCCTCATGTCTGCATGTGCATCCAGTTGAAGAACAGACATATTCGGATATTTTTTTTTAAGCGCTCTGACAAGCCCCAGGGTTATACTGTGCTCACCGCCGAGCATAACCGGAATTTTATCTAAGTTCACTATATAGCTGGATGCCTCATAAACAATATCCACCATCTCCTTAGGACCTTTTGAGGTTGGCTCCAGATAAGGCATTGTGTGTATCCCGACCTTATATGCCTCTATGTCCAGTTCCTCATTATATAATTCCATATGGGTTGACGCATCAATGATTGCATACGGACCTTTTCTTGTCCCGCTCTGATAAGATGCTGTCATATCATACGGAACAGGCAGGACAACAAACTTTGCCTTTTTGAATGAGGATGCCTTCTCATCCAGACCGCCGAAGTTGTGCATTACACTTAAAGGATAAGAAGACATTATATACTCTACCTCTTAACAATACATTTTATTGGTAGTTGACGCTCAAAAATTGCCCATCTGCAAGGCGGAGCAAACCCCCGATTGAAACTGTCGGGGGGCATACTTTTGCAGTATGTTGAGCGCAGAAGCCGCAGCGACAACGCACGGGGCACCCATTGCAAAGCAATGGGCCGGGGTATTTTCAACGTTAACTATTTTACCATCCCAGCACCCATGCAAACACAAGCGGTGCAACTATACTCGCATCTGATTCAATGATGAATCTTGGTGTATTTTTACTCAACTTACCCCATGTTATCTTTTCATTTGGCGCTGCGCCGGAATATGAGCCGTAACTTGTTGTGGAATCAGAAATCTGGCAGAAGTAACTCCAGAAAGGTGTATCAGCCTTTTTCAGATCCTGCCTAAGCATGGGCACAACACATATTGGAAAATCACCTGCAATACCTCCTCCTATCTGGAAAAAGCCGATTCCCTTCCCCTTTGAATTTTCCATGTACCAGTCAGCAAGAGATACCATGTATTCTATCCCTGATTTTACAGTAACCGCTTTTAACTCGCCTGTTACACAATATGAGGCAAAGATATTTCCGAGTGTTGAATCTTCCCAGCCCGGCACAATAACAGGAAGGTTCTTTTCACATGCAGTAAGAAGCCATGAGTCTTTTGGGTCAATCTGATAATATTGTTTTAATACCCCGCTTTTCAACAACTGATAAAAATATTCATGGGGCAGATATCTTTTGCCGCTTCTGTCAGCGTCCTTCCACAGGTCAAATATATGGCGCTCTATCCTCCTGATTGCCTCATCTTCAGGAATACAGGTATCAGTTACACGGTTGAAACCATCCTGCATAAGATTCCACTCATCATCAGGACTTAACTCGCGGTAATGCGGAACCCTCTTATAGTAATTATGTGCCACAAGATTGAAGACATCCTCCTCAATATTAGCACCTGTGCATGTAATAATATGAACCTTGTCCTTTCGTATCATCTCAGATAGAGATTTCCCGAGTTCCGCAGTGCTCATTGCCCCTGCAAGGGTTATCATCATCTTTCCGCGTTCGTTTATATGCGACTCGTATGCCTTCGCAGCATCCACAAGCACAGCAGCATTAAAGTGCAGATAATGCGTCTCAATAAATTTTGAAATAGGTCCTTTTGACATAATGTCCGTAACCTTTCCCGCGTTTCCCGCGTTCTGCCTACTGCTTCATCGCATCTATTAAAATCTTTGCAACCTCATGTCTTGAAAACTCAGCAGGCGGGATGACTCCTGCCTTCAGCATCTCCCTAACCTTTGTCCCGGAAAGCGTAATATGACAACTGGAGTCATGCGGGCATGTCTTGTACGACGTCATACTTTCACATCTTTTGCAGTAGAATGTATGGTCAAAGAACATCGGTGTTATGCCTATCTCCTGCGGGTCAAACTCATCAAATATATAATGGGCATCGAAGGAACCGTAGTAGTTGCCAACCCCTGCATGGTCTCTCCCCACAATAAAATGGGTACAACCGTAGTTCTTCCTTATAAGGGCATGGAATATTGCCTCTTTTGGGCCTGCATACCTCATCGCTGCAGGATTAACAACAAGCATAACCCTGTCTTTCGGATAATAGTTTTCAAGGAGAACCTCGTAGCATTTCATCCTTACATCTGCAGATATATCATCACCCTTTGTCTCACCTACAATCGGGTGTATCATCAGTCCGTCAACAACCTCCATCGCACATTTCTGGATATATTCATGTGCCCTGTGTATAGGATTTCTTGTCTGGAAACCTACAACCCTTTTCCATCCCTTCTCCTTGAATAACGTCCTTGTTTCTTCTGGGTCAAGCCTGTATTGATTAAATTTTTCCTGTTTTATCCTGTGCACAACTGATACCCTGCCTCCAAGCAGGACATCTCTCATCTCAAAAACCTTTGCAACACCGGGATGTGCCATATCCCCTGTCCCATAAACCTGCAGCGACTCCTTTTCCTTATCGTGGTTGTGCTTTTCTTCAATCTGCATAACAGCAAGTATCTCCCCATCTTTATTGACAAGGCTTACATCTTCCCCTTCCTTCAGATCCGCTGCCTCATCATTTGTAACTGACAGGGTAATAGGTATTGTCCACGGAAGACCATTTGATAGTTTCATATTGTCCATAACACTGTGGTAGTCATCCCTTTTCATAAAGCCGTCCAAAGGACTGAAAGCACCGATTGCAATCATCTCAATATCAGAAACTTCCCTGTCATTCAAAATCACCTTCTTAAGTTTCTTTGACCTCTCTAGAGCATCTTCTCTCTCCTTTCCCTCCAGTATCATGTTTACAAGTTTACCGCCATGCGGCTCAATCAAACCTGGCATTATTTATGCCTCCTTTTCTAAAATGAAAATACTTCACAACAAGTTCATGCTCAAGAATGGCACAGATGCAAGGCGGAGCAAGGCTTCAAGCGAGGCATACTTTGTAGTATGTTGAGCGCAGAAGCTGCAGCAACAACGCCGCAGATGGACATTCTTCAGCGTGAACTATTTATGTATCCCGCACTCCTTCTTATCATCCTCTTTATGAAACCACCTCCACCTGCCTGAGCGGGGCGGCTCGCCTTCAACAAGGGGTGTTGAGCATATTATGCAGCCGATGCTGTCATAGTCCATATCAAAGAGTTTATTGTATGGCACATTGTTCTCTTTTATATAGTGCCATATCTTATCCATATCCCAGTCAGCAAGCGGAGATATCTTTAATATCTTCCTGCTGTCCTCTTCAATTACAGATGCCTTTGGCACATCTTTCCTGTAATCCGACTGGTCTCTCCTCAAACCTGTTATCCAGACATCAAGTGTTTTAAGTGCGCGCCTGTTCGGCTCAACCTTTCGTACAAAACAGCAGTATTCCTGTTTAGCCTTGTCCATGAAAAAGAGGTATTCTCCAAACCTTTCCAGCATATTTTTTAATGTATCTTCATCAGGGTAAAACCTCTCCACTGCCAACCCATATCTTTCTTCAGTATTATTGAGTGCCTCATATGTCTCTGGGTGCAGCCGCAGGGTATCTATAGTAAACACCCTGATTTTTTTTAAATGCCTGTTGGCAATATCAATAATTACTGTGCCTGTCAATTGAAAACTAGTGCCTATTGCAGCCCTTTCACCAAAATTATCAAATGCCCATCTGATGAGTTCATCTGCAGGCATTGCATTCAGTTGTTTTAACGTCTCTTCTGTAAGGTCTTCAATCCTCATATTTGCAGCCCTCTTGAATTATTTGACCAGCGGGAAAACAATATTCTTCCCTTTGCACTTACCCAGATACATAGCCTTATCAGCATAGTCAATCAGTTCAATTGCAGACTGTGCATCGTCAGGCCATGTTGCAACGCCTATTGTAATTGTTACCTTCCCGCCGGGCTGGTTCTCACCGCCTTTATATATGTTTTCTTCTACCGCCCTCCTGAGTTTTTCAGCAGTAGTTACCGCTATCTCTTTGGGTGTCTCAGGGATAAGGCATATAAACTCCTCTCCACCGAACCGCACAACCACATCAGAAGCCCTTAAGTTACTTACAAACAGTTTTGCAGTCTCTTTTAAGACCTTATCACCCTTGAGGTGACCATTTTTATCATTAAAATTCTTAAAACTGTCTATATCTATCATTAAAATTGAAAAACTCTTTTTATACCTGTTCGCCCTTGCCAGTTCTTTTTCAATATACTCAAAAAAATATCTTCTGTTATAAAGACCTGTAAGTTCGTCATGCATTGAAGCCTCCCGGGCCCTGTCGTATATTATTGCATTTTCTACTGCTATCGCTATCTGATTTGCCACCTCTTGGAAAAACTTCCTGTCGTTCTCTGTAAAAGAAAAAGGCTCTTTCTTATGAATGTTAAACACGCCGAGTACATCCCCTTTCTTACCTGTCAGTGGAATGGACATGAAGGCACCTATGTCCATCTTAACCCCTTTATAAAACATAAAATTCGGCTCTTTTCTTGTATCCTGAATCAGCATTGCATTACCTGTTTTTGCCACAGTGCCAGAAATGCCCTCACCTATATCAAAAGACATATCAGGTAGTGTACCGCTGTTGGGATACCATGCCCTTACCACAAGTTTCTGAGTGGCTTCATCAAGCAGCATGATACAGAACTCGTCAATATGAATGGTTTTCCCGATAATATTTATTATGCCGTTGAAAATCTCTTCAATGTTCAGGCTCAGATTAAGTATCTTGCTGACATTATAAAGCATGTACAGCTCAAGCACCCTGCCGTCAATCTCCTTATTTATCCTCTCCAGTTCATTCTTTTCCGCCTTAAGTCTTTCTAATTCTTTATTAATATCCTTCTTGACCATAACTCCCCCCGCTTAAAAAAACAGTCTTTATAATTAAAATTTTATATACCCCTTCTTCTCCAGATAATTCAAAATAACCCTCGTTGACTCCTCAACAGAAAGTTTTGATGTATCAATGGTTATCTCCGAATTTAAGGGTTCTTCATATGGCGCTGATATGCCGGTAAATTCTTTCACCTCACCTGCCCTTGCCTTTTTATATAATCCCTTTGTATCCCTCTCCTCGCATACCTTAAGTGGGCATTTCACATAGACCTCCACAAACTCACCTTCTTTTTGAAATTTTCTGGCATTGTCCCTGTCAGCACTGTATGGTGATATGAATGCTGTAATTGTTATAATATTTGCATCGGTAAACAGTTTTGCAACCTCGCCAATTCTACGAATATTTTCAGACCTGTCCTCTGGTGAGAAGCCAAGATTTTTATTCAAACCATATCTAATATTATCACCGTCTAATATATATGCCTGATGTCTGTTTTCAAGAAGCGCATGCTCAAGTTCAACAGCAATCGTTGATTTCCCTGAACCAGAAAGACCTGTAAGCCATATAGTCACACCCTTCTGCTTCATAAGTTTCACTCTGTCGTCTCTTGTAATCTTCCCATGATGCCATTTAATGTTTGTAGCCTTCTGCTGAATCATATCATCTCCTTTTTTTACTCTTCAAATACCTCTACCTTGCACGGCGCCTTTTCAACAAGTTCATCAACTACTGATTTTGAAAAATATTTTAAAAATGCAGACCTCTTCCTTTTTATTGCTACTGCTGTTGTAACCTTGTACCTATCAATCACTTCAATGGCCTTTTCAACAAAATCACCCTGTGTCGTAACAGCATCAAAATCAACATTCTCTTCCATTGCCCTGATTTGAACCTTACCCATCTCCTCATAACCGCGCTGCCGGTATTCCTTCATGATTGCTTCAGTCAGTTGAGTTGACGGCTTATCGCCAATGAAACCTATGTCTGTAAATTTATCAAAGACCTCATTTGTAAGTTCAGTCTCTATTATATAGAGGACAACGAGTTTAGCCTTTCCCTTTTTTGCAAGGTCAACAGCATATTCAATGGCATTCTGCGATGTCCTTGATGTTGATAGTATTAGAAGTACGCAACTCATATTTTTATCCCTATAAGCGGCCAGTAAATAAATACAGTTATATTAAACAGCACCCATGCTGATATCATCATTAAAACCCCTGCCTTTGCCATATCTCTTGCTGTTACATACCCTGATGATACTGCTATTGCATTCGCAGGTGTTGACATCGGGAAGCAGAACGCAAGCCCTGCCGGAATTGCAATAGTGTAAGTAATAATCCTGGGGTCAAGATTAAATTTTCCTGCTATGCCAATCCCCACAGGCAGAAGTATTGCAATAACAGCGGCATTGCTCATCCCTTCTGTCAGTAGTATCGTCAGCAAAGAAAGTATCGCTATAATTATCAAAGGGCTCCTTGCCCATTCGCTTATAACTGTATTTGCTATCCATGCTGCTGCACCTGATTTTTCCATTGCTGCGCCAAGTGTTATAGCGCCTCCATACATAAGTATTATCCCCCAGTTCACATACTCTTCAATATCTTTCCATCTTACAAGTTTAAACACAAATAAAACAACTACAGAGGCAATCGCAATATTTGCAATGCCAATTGTCCTGCCCAGAAACAGCCATAAAAATATGGTTACTGCCATTAAGACGCCTACTGCATATTCAGCATAACCTATCTTCCCAAGTTCTTTTATCTTCCTTTCAAAGACTGCCTTTATCTTATGTATGTCCTCAACATCTGAAGGTAAAAATTTTGTAAGCATAAAATAACCTATAAGCAGCATTATTAAGACCGTTGGAAATGCTGCAGCCGTATATTCAAAAAAACCTATATTTATACCTGTTGCCTCCTTAAGCATACCTACTGCAAGCGGGACCCTTGCCCCTCCTAAAAATGTTGCAACACCGCCAATTATGCAGCCCCACGCAAGTGCAAGAAAGAGTGATTTTGCATAAACTGATTTTCCTGGCTTTAGATTCAGACCCTTTGCTATCTCAAGCACAATCGGGAAGAACATGGCAGCAACAGCATGCTCTGACATAAAAAACGAGAGAACTGCAGCAAGGAAAAAGATGGATGCAATGAGTCTCTTTGGCGTCTCTCCGAATCTGCTCATTATTACTACTGCTGTCCTGCCTGCAAGCCCTGAATGCATTACAGCGCCTGAAAGTATAAACGCACCAAGTATAAAAAATACAGCCTCATTCCCAAAAAGTGCATATGCTGCCTTTTTATCCAGCACCCCTAAAAGCGGCACCATTACAATCGCAAGAAGACTTGTTATAGCAAGGGGCAGAACCCCTGAAACCCACAGTATAAGGCACACAACAAAAAGCGCTATAGTCCTCTGTCCCTCTAAACCAAGCCCGTCCGGTGTGGGAATACTTACAAGATACCAGAAAATAATGGCAACAACTACAAAAAACAAAGGTCTTAAAGACCTTGATAAAAGTATAACCCATATAGGTCTTTTGTCTATAACTACATTCATTATTATCCTTCCCCGCCTTCTCTAACCCGCAGTTTCCTCCGTAATGTTGAAAGTCCCCACGCAGTCTTAACGCCTAACTTTGTTTTGTAAAATCTTTCCATCAGAGTCTTATTAAACTTTGTCTTTGCAAAAAACCTTGCCTCAATAGGGGTTGTTATTACACTTATATCCCTAACCCAATTTATATTTATTTTATTCTTCTTTACAGCATGATACAGGTCTCTGTAAACAGGCAGCACATCATCCAGCGAAGGCACTTTATAATTGAGGAGATTAGCCCCGACAGATGGTCTGTATATAGGAAGTATAGGCACAACCCTTATACCTGTAAAGAAGTCAATCCCTTTTATTGTTGACTCTGCGGGTTCAAGTCCTACAATCAGGTGTGTTGCAACTGTGCCGTTAGGAAATACCTTCGCAGCATATTTAAGCGCATCTATGTATCTTTCCCTTCCGATAAGTCTATCCCTTCCTGGACATATCTCTTTAAACAGCCTTTCATCAAATATCTCCATGTTGTAGAGAACAGAATCAGCGCCTACTGCATAAGTCTCATCTATAAAATGGTTTTCCTTTGGCGGAAGCGCCTCTACAGCAACAAGTGTGTTGAAGTGCTTTTTTATCGCCTTTATATAAGGTTTTAAAAATTCTATGCCTCCGTCAGGTGTCTCTGAAAAACCGATTGAGAGATAAACAATTTCTGCCTTGCCTTCCTTATTTGCAGCATCAACAGTCTCAAGAACCTCTTCAACTGTATAGACCCTGCCGCTGCCTCCGGAATTAAAATTCCCGGCACAGTATCTGCATTCTATATTCATGTTAAAGAACTCGCACCTTGTATCAGGTGTTATTGCCACATAACCGCCGTGCATTGCCCCTATCTTTGAAAGAGGGATGCCTGTTGCTGTGCTCAGTTTATAAAACTCAGGCTTTGGCATAATATCAACCTTAACAGATTCATCTCCTGCCTTTATAAATGTCTTTTTATCCCTTAAGACAAGTTCATATTTAGAGGACTTTGCAAACTCTTCAAGGAACGATGCATTAACCCATGTATTATGAGGCAGTAAAATATCCAGTCCCCCTGTAACACCTGTATAACCGTATCTTAAGTCTAAACCGAGTCTTTGGATAGTCTCGTTATCAGCCTTTATGCCGTTAAGCATAAGGTCTATCTTGAGGTACGCAGGATTATGCAGTGTTTTATACTTATTCATATAGAAATACCATAATGCGTGATTTCCATCTATTTTTCACACCTCTTTTCCCTTATCTCACACGTCTCTTCATACATAATCAGTTCCTTTATTGTCGGATTATCACCGCAAAGGCTGCACTGCGGGTCTCTCCTGACCTTAACCTTTCTGAATGTCATTGCAAGTGCATCAAATATAAGTAAGTATCCTGCAAGTTCATCGCCTATCTTTAAAACCTGTTTTATCGCCTCAACTGCCTGTATAACACCTATCACGCCTGCCAGTGCACCGAGCACGCCTGCTTCCTGACAACTGGGTACAAGCCCTTTTGGCGGGGGCTCAGGGTAAAGACACCTGTAGCACGGCTTACCCTCATGCGGCTGGAATATTGTAACCTGACCATCAAACCTGAACATGCTCCCTGAAACAAGTGTCTTTTTTTCAAAAAAGCAGGCATCGTTCATCAGAAATCTTGTTGGGAAATTATCACTGCCGTCAAGAATTACATCATAATCCCTTATTATCTGTGTTATGTTGCCAATATTGAGCCTTTCGTTGTATGCAATAACCTTTACATCAGGGTTTAAGTCTTCAATAGTCCTTTTTGCTGACTCCACTTTGGGCAGCCCTATTTTTGATGTAGAATGGATTATCTGCCTCTGAAGGTTAGATAAATCAACACAATCAGCATCTGCTATGCCGATTGTGCCTACACCTGCTGCAGCAAGGTAATAAAGTGCAGGTGATCCAAGCCCGCCTGCACCAAGCACAAAGACCTTTGCAGTTAATAACTTTGCCTGTCCTTTGCCGCCGACCTCAGGCAGGATTATATGCCTTGAATATCTCTCTATTTGCTCTTCTGTGAAATTCATGTCGCTTCGCTCTAATTGTAAAATGAAAATTGCAAAATTTAAATTGCAAATTGTCTTTTTATTCCATTTTAAAATTTCCAATTTCCAATTTTCAATTTTCAATCTTCAATCTTTACCTCCTCCTCTCTGAATGGTTCATTTTCATCTTCAAATGTCCATGATTTTACTGAAACAGATTTTCCATTATGCACAGATACAATCATATACGAATAAAATTGCCATGCCCTTTGTCTGTCAAACTCAGACGGCATATCAGGATGGTCAGGATGTGAATGAAAAAACCCAAGGACATTCAGCCCTTTTTCGGACACCCCTTTCTCAACCCTGAGCAAATCCTTTGGGTCTATCTCATACCTGTCATTTGCCCTGTCTTTGTTTATGTTCTCAACAGGACAAATCTTCACAACCCTCTTATCCCTGCCTACAAGAACACCGCATCCTTCATAAGGGTATGATTTCTCAGCATGGCTGATAATCTCGTTATATATGTCTTTAGATAGATAAAGCATGGTCGCTTCGCTCTAATTGTAAAATGAAAATTGTAAAATTTAAATTGCAAATTGTCTTTTTATTCCATTTTAAAATTTCCAACTTCCAATCTTCAATTTACAATTCAACATTCGCAGAATGTTGTCTTAGTCCCACAATGCTGTGGACAAATACCTGTCCCCCCCATCAGGAAATATAACAACAACCACGCCTTCCTCAAGTTCCCTTGCAACCTGAAGCGCCCCCCACATCGCAGCGCCTGATGACTGCCCCACAAAAAGCCCTTCCTCCCTTGCCAGTCTCTTTGCCATTCCATAGGATTCTTCTGTTGGCGCTGATATTTTTCTGTCAAGTTCTCCCTCATGGTATATGCCTGGAACAATTGATGACGGCATATGTTTCAAACCTTCAAGACCATGAAGCGCTGTTGCAGGTTCAACTGCTATTACCTGTATTGCACGGTTAAATTCCTTTAGCCTTCTGCCTGTACCCATTATTGTTCCGCCTGTGCCTATCCCTGCAACAAAGTGCGTAACCCTGCCGTCTGTCTGCTCTATAATCTCAGGACCTGTTGTCTCATAGTGTGCCTGAGGATTGGATGGATTATTGTACTGGTCTAGTTTGCAGTATTTATCCGGGTTTTCAACATAAAGTTTCCATGCAAGCCTTATGGCACCGTCAGAGCCTTCCATCGGGTTTGAAAAGATTGTCTTTGCACCAAATGCCTTTAAAATCTTTTTCCTTTCTTCACTCACATTTTTAGGCACAACAAGTTCAACATAATAACCCTTAACAGTGCCAATCCATGCATAAGCAATACCTGTATTCCCTGATGTTGAATCAAGTATAATCTTATCTTTTGTGAGTCTGCCTGCATCTTCTGCATCCTTTATCATACCAAATGCTGCCCTGTCCTTTACAGAGCCGCCGGGGTTATATGATTCAAGTTTTGCATAGACCTGAACACCCTTGCTCAAACCCTCTGTAATCCTGTTAATCCTGACAAGAGGCGTATTCCCAACAAGTTCAAGAACAGAAGCCTTCGGATTTTTGCAACCCCAGATTATTTTTTGCTGTATGCTCATATTATAACCTTTCCTTACAAGAATGGTAAAGAATCTTCTTAAACAAAAAGGGCAAACTCTTATCCCGAATTTACCCTGATAATAATTACTTAAACGGTTTGAACGGTCTAAACTGTTTCAACCTACTCTACCACATCCAGTTCAATAGGCTCTACCTTAACACCCTTTTCAGCAAAATAGTTTAGCGCCTTCTCTATATCTCCAGACTCTCCGTCAAGTTCAATGGCAACAAGACCAATATTATCTGAAACAGTTGCCTGCCTTATATTTGTTATAACATTGTAGAGTTTACCTACCTGATATATCAGCGGCTCTTTTATCAGTTCCTTTGGGTATGTAAGGTAAAACCTCTTCTTCAAAACTTACCCCCTGCTATTGCCGGTATAATTGAAACCTCATCACTATCTTTCAGTTCTGTATCTATGCTGTTTTTAAATCTTATATCCTCGTCATTTACATAGATATTCACAAACCGCCTTATTTTCCCATCCTCCTCGCATATCCTTTCCTTTAATCCCGGATACTGTGTCTCAATGTTATTTATAAGTTCCTTTACATTCTTACCTTCCCCTATTACCTCATCCTTACCATTTGTAAGTTTTCTGAGTGGTGTTGGAATCCTTACCTTTATTGCCATCTTAACCTCCGTTTAAATGCAGACTTAAGACTATAGACTAAAGTTTTGAGTCTTAAATCTGTGGTCTTGAGTCTTGTGTCTGAAGTCTCGGGTCTTCAGTCTTTAATCTGTTTTTTATCTTCTTTCTATCTTCAATCTAAAATGATTGTCTTCCTTTTTTACCTCAACAATCTTATGCCCCTCTTCCTTAACGCTTTTCGGGACATTCTGAATAGGTTCGCCGTCATCTATAATAACCTCAAGCACCTGACCCTTTTCCATTGTTTCCAATGCAAGTTTTGTTTTAACAAAATTTATTGGGCATAAGACATTTCTTAAATCAAGGGATTTGTCAATCTTTATATCCATTTTATACTCCGGTAATTATTGTTGCATCACTGAATGTATTTTTCATAAACTCTATATAACTTTTTAATCCTATTCTGTCAATGGTTGTTCCTATCCTCTCTCCCTTTTTGCCGTTTATCTTATACCACTCAAGCGTCTTTTCTATTACATTTGAAACTTTTTCATCAGGGATAAATACCGCAGCATCATTTGCCTCCCGCGGGTGTCTGCCGTGCTTACCACCGACCCTTACAAAATGCCCGTATCTTTCTGCCTTCCATGATTCTGTAGGACATGCCCTTATGCAGTCTCCGCAGTATATGCACTTTGCAGGGTCGTATATGGGCTTGCCTGTTTCAGGATGTGAAACAATCGCACCTTCTTTGCAAGCCCTTGAACATATTGTGCATCCTGTGCATGTATCCTCATCCCATGCCGGCTCAACAACACCCTGAAACCCCAAATCAGCCTCCCTTGTCCTGGCACAGTCAATAGGGCATCCTGAAAACGACATTTTAAACTTATGATAGGTTGATGTACCGAAGAATTTTTCATCAACCATCTCAGCCATCTTTTGTGTATCCGTAAGACCATTCGGATTGTATTCACAGCCGCCGCACGCAATCGGAACCCTGACCCTTGGGCCGCATGATGCAACCTTATGCCCAACATTTCTCAGGTCAGCAACCAATGCGTCAAAGTCTCTGTAGTCAACATACAGAATCTCAAGGGACTGCCTGAAACTCAAATGCACAACACCCTTTTTGCTGTATTTATCAGCAATCCTTGCAAGTTCTATCAGTTTCTTTGTGGTAAGCCTTCCTCCGGGGCAGCGGAGCCTTACTGTAAATAAATCCTTCTGCCTCTGCTTGATAAAACCGCCGGATTTGAGTTCATTAAAATCTACCTTAACATCCTGTCCTTCTTTCTTGACAGGAATTCGGGTTACCTTGTCTTCTATAAAATGGTCTGTTATGCTCATATTTTATCTCCTTCCTCAAAAATGTAGGCACGAATTTATTCGTGCAAATAAAGCACGGTTGAAACCGTGCCTGCAAAATTGGTTAGTCTTTCGCATCATAAACCTTATTCTGCTTTTTCAGTAGTTCATCAAAATCAGAAAGTTTTGCATCAATTGTCATAGAAACAGTTAGCCGTCCTGCAAGTGCCTCCTGTGTCTTGAGTCCGTTGCCTGTAATTGATACAACTATTGATTCATCCCTTGGTATCCTTCCCTGCTCAATGAGTTTTCTAGTAACCCCAAGTGTTACGCCGCCTGCTGTCTCAGTAAAGATACCTTCTGTCTCAGCAAGAAGTCTGATTGACTCAATAATTTCCTCATCTGACACATCCTCTCCCCAACCGCCGCTCTCCCTCATCACCCTTGCAGCATAAAAGCCGTCTGCCGGATTTCCTATGGCAAGGGATTTTGCAATTGTATTCGGTTTTACAGGCTTTATAAGTTCTGCACCTTCCTTCACTGCTGTGGTAATCGGGGCACACCCTGTTGCCTGTGCACCATAGACCTTTGTACCAAGATTATCAATAAGTCCAAGTTTGTGGAATTCCTTGAATGCCTTCCATATCTTTGTGATAAGGGAACCTCCAGCCATTGGCACAACAATATGCTTTGGGAGTTTCCAGCCCATCTGCTCTGCAATCTCATAGCCGAATGCCTTTGAACCCTCTGCATAATAAGGTCTTATATTTATATTTACGAATGCCCAGCCGTACTTGCCTGCTATCTCGCTGCACAGCCTGTTTACTTCGTCATAGTTACCCTTTATTGCAACAAGGTTTGTGCCGTAAACAAGCGTGCCTAAAATCTTTGTCTGCTCAAGGTCATAAGGGATGAACACATAACTTTCCATACCGCAGGCAGCAGCATTTGCAGCAACAGAATTTGCAAGGTTACCTGTAGACGCACATGCAACAACCTTAAAATCGAATTCCAATGCCTTTGATATTGCTACAGCAACAACCCTGTCTTTAAAGGATAATGTCGGATAATTTACCGCATCGTTTTTCAGATATAACTCCTTTACACCGAGAGCCTTCGCAAGGTTTTTTGCCCTTATCAGAGGGGTATAACCTACATCAAAACCTACTGCCGGCTCACCGTCTATCGGCAGGAGTTCTCTGTACCTCCACATATTCGGCTGTCGTTTTGATATTATATCCCTGCTTACTGCCCTTTTGATCTTCTCATAATCATAATTAACCTCAAGGGGACCAAAGCAGTACTCGCATACATGCAAGGGTTCTTTCGGATACTCCTTCCCGCATTCCCTGCATTTAAGCCCTTTTACATAACTCATATCCTGCTCCTTATTGTTTCTTTTGATGATTTGCAAAAAAAAACCCCTTCTTGAAATCAAGAAGAGGCTTTTATTACCTAATCTTATCTTTCAAGGCTTTTTAATCACAAACCTTGCTGGAGTTAGCACCTGCCGCCCGTTTGCAACAGGCCGGTTGCTGTGGTTTCACAGGGCCAGTCCCTCCACCACTCTGAATAAGCATATATCTATATTAAATTGTGTGTTAATTCATAATACAATTCTACTCAAGTTGTCAAGGATAAATTTATTACAGGATTTATTACAGGATAAATTTATTGCAAGCGTAGACCATTATCCATTGCCCAAAAATAGACTTTGATTTTTGGGGAAACTTGCAAGTTGCCTGCCAGACGAGGCAGCGGACAATTTTTACGACGAGCCGTATGTTCACCGATACGGTGAGGAGTAAAAATTGTCCGATAACGAAGTATGGCAGGCAAATCGCAGGTTTGTAAAATAGCGAGGTTTTTAATCGCTATTTTACGGATTGTTTTTAATATTTACAATCCTGATACCTTTTGATAGGCTAAAAAACATGGGTGCACTCCGCATTGCAATGGCACAGATAAACCCTACTGTTGGCGACCTAAGGGGTAATGCAGAGAAGATATCAGGATTTCTTGACAGGGCAATCGGGCTTGACATAGACCTTATTGTATTCCCTGAACTTGCCATCACTGGCTATCCACCTGAAGACCTCCTCTTAAAGCCGCAGTTTGTAAAAGGAAACATAACATTTATAAAGAAAATAGCACGAAAAACAAAGGGTATCACCGCAATTGTAGGTTTTGTTGACAGTATGGGAGATATCTACAATGCTGCTGCTGTTATACACAACGGTGAGATAGCAGGGGTATATCACAAGATGTTTCTCCCTAATTACGGTGTATTTGATGAGGAGAGGTACTTCCATGCAGGCAAGACACCACTGAACATTGTCCTCAATGGTATCACAATAGGGATAGGTATATGTGAAGACATCTGGCACCCTGAAGGACCTGCAAGGGTTCAATCTCTTGCAGGGGCAGAGGTTATTGTAAATATAAACGCCTCTCCGTATCATATGGGTAAGGCACGGTTCCGGGAGGAGATGATTGCTGCCAGGGCTGCTGACAACGGTGTGATAGTTGTCTATAATAATATGGTGGGTGGGCAGGACGAACTCGTATTTGATGGACAGGGAATGATAGCGGATGAAAAAGGTAATATCATTGCAAGGGGTAAGGCATTTGAGGAAGACTTCATAACCGCTGAACTGGATGTTGAAGGGATATTCAATGCCAGTTTGCACGACCCGAGGAAACGAAAGGAAAAGATTGTCCTTGAAGTAGAAATAAAAAAGGTGAAAGAGATAGTCCTCCACACAAAACCAGGAAAGAGAAAAAAATTAAAAAGGCTGGCTCAAGTACCTATAAATCCACCTGAACAGATTGAAGAGGTATATAAGGCACTTACCCTGGGCACTAAGGACTATGTCAGGAAAAATGGTTTTAGTCATACTGTTGTTGGTTTAAGCGGCGGCATAGATTCATCCCTTGTCGCTGCAATAGCAGTTGATGCGCTCGGTAAGAGTAATGTTACAGGTGTATTTATGCCTTCCATGTACTCGTCAGGGGCAAGTTCAGAGGACGCAGAAAACCTTGCAAAGAATATGGAGATTGAGTTCCTTACCATCCCCATTCAGGAAACATTTGAAAAATATCTAACCACGCTCTCCAAAACATTTAAAAAAATTAAACCTGATGTCACAGAAGAAAATATACAGGCAAGAATAAGAGGGAATATCCTGATGGCTCTTTCTAACAAATTTGGATGGCTTGTGCTTACAACAGGCAATAAGAGCGAGATGAGTGTAGGTTATGCCACACTCTACGGCGATATGGCAGGCGGCTTTGCTGTCATAAAGGATGTGCCCAAGACACTTGTTTATAAACTTGCTGAATACAGAAATAAACTCAAAACTCAAAACCTTGCCCTTGCAGGTTTCAAGCAGGGGTCAAAACTCAAAATTAATGTGTTAATCCCTGAAAGGGTTTTAAGAAAGGCACCTACTGCAGAACTCCGCCCGAACCAGACTGACCAGGATACACTGCCGCCATACGAAATCCTTGACTCCATATTAAGGACTTATGTGGAAGAAGATAAATCATTTGAAGATATAGCGGCAATGGGTTTTAATAAAGGTATTGTGAAAAAGGTTATAAGGATGGTTGATGCCTCTGAATACAAACGGAGACAATCGCCTCCCGGAATAAAAATAACACCGCGTGCACTGGGCAAAGACAGGAGGATGCCGATAACAAACAGGTATAGAAGTTATTAATGCCTCTAATAAAATGTCTAATTTCTAAATCCTAATTCCTAATAAAATGTCAAATGTCAAAGATAAAGGCATTGGAAATTTAGTCATTGGATATTTTATTAGAAATTAGATATTAGGATTTAGGAATTATTTATAACTATATGATTCAGTTATACCATGTATATAAGAACTATAATGGCAGCAGTCCTGCACTGACTGATATATCGTTTGTTGTGGAAAAAGGTGAGTTTGTATTCCTGACAGGTCCGAGCGGTGCAGGCAAGACAACCCTCCTTAAACTCATTTTCTGTTCAGAGAAACCAACAGGCGGCCAGATAATAATAGATGGCAAAAATACTTCAAGGTTCGGCACAAGGGAGATAGCAGAACTCCGGAGGAAGATCGGTTTTATATTCCAGGATTTTAAACTGCTCAGCAATAAGACAGTATATAAAAATGTGGCATTGCCCCTTGATATTATCGGACATCGCCCAAGAGAAATAAAGAAAAAGGTTTCGTATGTGCTCTCGTACCTCGGGCTACAGCACCGTGCAAATTATAAACCCCTCTCTATATCAGGAGGAGAACAGCAAAGGGCATCAATCGCAAGGGCGCTTGTAAAAGAACCGACCATACTACTTGCAGACGAACCAACAGGGAATCTTGACCCTGCACTCACGAACAGTATTATGGAATTATTTCTGGACATAAATGCAAAAGGGACGACCGTTGTAATAGCAACGCATGACAGCAGCCTTATTAAGAAGTTAAATAAAAGGACAATAACGCTTGAAGGCGGAAAGGTAATACAGGAAAAAGAATGACAATATCCCTCCTCATAAGACGAATCCTGTTCTTTGTAAAAGAGGCATCTCATAACATAAAGGGCAACCTCTTCACAAACATGGTCGCAATATTTACAATATCCCTTGCCCTGACCATCCTGACATCATTCGCTGTATTCTTTATCAATATGGAGGACATGCTTGACACATTTGGCGCAGATGTTCAGGTAATCGTATACCTGAAAGAAGATATCAGGTCAGACAGCACTTCCCCGATGAAAGAGAAGATAAGAAGCTTTACAGAGGTTGACAGTATAAATTATGTCTCAAAGGAAATGGCAATTCAGGTTTTCAAAAACGAACTCAAGGGGCAAAAGGGGATACTGGATGAACTCGGCGCAAACCCTCTCCCATCCTCATTTGAGATAGGGCTTAAGAAACCTTTCAGAAATTCTGACGGCGTAAGGACAATCGTTGCAAAACTAAAAGTGCTGGAGGGGATAGACGACATCCACTATGGACAGGAATGGGTGGACAGGTTCACTGCATTTTTAAGTTTTTTTAAGGCTGCCGGACTGATTATAGGTGTATTCCTACTTATATCAACGATCTTTATAATCTCCAATACTATCAGGCTTACTGTATATGCAAGGAAGGAGGAGATAGATATCATGAGGCTTGTAGGTGCAACAGAATCTTTCATAAAAACACCCTTTTTTATAGAGGGGCTGTTTGAAGGATTGGCAGGCGCAATACTCGCCTTTATTATGTTCAATGCAGTAAGATACATGCTGCTTAAGAACATCCCTGCGTCTTTCAGCAGTCTTATAAATATACCTTTTCCAGTAACGGATTTTATGATAATATTATTGGGCATTGGTACTGCTATGGGTGTTTTCGGGAGTTTTATCTCCCTAACAAGGTTTTTAAAGCAGGGTTAGACAAATTGCAGGACGGTTTAAAGAAAGTCTTTAAATATCAAGTAATCATAACCCTCTGTCTTCTGCTGACACCTCTCTATGTATATGCAAAGGGGGGTCAGAAAACCAAGCAGGAGATTATTAAAAAAGAGAAAAAACTGGAGACAGTAGAAAAGGAGATACAGACAAAAAAACAGGAACTTGACATAATAGGCAGAAAAGAGACCTCTGTTTTAACCTCGCTGGATGAACTTGAAAGGGAACTGGCAAAGAAAGAGGACGAACTCGCAAAGATAGAAAGCAGCCTCAAAAGGCTTAAAACGAGGATAGATATTACAGACAGACGGATAATTGAACTCTTAAGGGAGAGGGGGCGTATATTACACTTACTCAGGAAAAGGGTTGTATCAATGTATAAGATGAGGGGCGGCGGTAATTTAAGAATCCTGTTTTCTTCCAACTCTTTCAACGACCTCTCAAAAAGGTATAAGTATATTAATCTGGTTATAGACTCCGATGTCAGGCTCCTTGAGGAGTATAATGAAAACAAGGATGTCCTTGAGGGTGAAAAAAGGAAACTCGAAGATATGCGAACTGATATGCTGTCTATAAAAAGCAG
Source organism: Deltaproteobacteria bacterium GWC2_42_11 (assembly GCA_001797495.1). GTDB lineage: Bacteria > Desulfobacterota > GWC2-55-46 > UBA9637 > GWC2-42-11 > GWC2-42-11. The sequence continues at coordinate 36,572 of MGPS01000070.1, read as the reverse complement.
TGTAGAAGCAAAGAAGAGGGATATCGCTCAAGAAAAGGGGAAAAGGGTTGCACTCCTGAATACCATCAGGAAGGAAAAGGACTTACATTTTTCAGCAATAAAAGAACTTGAAAAGACATCAAAAGAACTCCAGACATTTATAGACGAATTAAAGAAAAAACAGGAAAGTGAAAAGGAAACAGCAAAAGACAAAGATTATGCGGTAAGGGATTTAACCCCTTTCCCGTCAACAGGGTTCGGTGCAATGAAGGGCAGACTCATGATACCTGTGAAAGGTAAAATCGTTTTATTATATGGTAAGGTCGAGCACCCGAAATTCCATACGACAACCTTCAATAACGGCATATCTATTGAGGCATCTATTGGAACTGATGTAAAATCAGTTTACAGGGGTAAGGTAATATATTCAGGCTGGCTGAAGGGTTATGGAAGGATTATAATACTTGACCACGGGGACGGCTTTTATACACTGTATGCCCATCTTTCAAAGGTATTAAAGGAACTGGACGATATAGTAGAAAACGGGGACGTCATAGCAGAGGTAGGTGATTCGGGCTCTTTGGAAGGTCCACGACTATATTTTGAGGTGAGGTATAAAGGGGTGCCGAAGGACCCCATGATATGGCTTGCACATAAAAATTAAGGAGGAATGTAAAGACATGAGAATTGTAAAAGGGATTTTCGGGCAGAAGATACTACTATTAACTGCTGTTGCTGCGGCAGTTATAATATTTACCGGAGGTATAAGTTACAAGGTATCCGCAGTCCCTGTAAAGGCATATGAGAATATAAGGATTTTCACGGATGCACTTGCAACTGTGCAGGAAAATTATACAGAAGAGGTTAACCCAAAAACACTTATATACGGTGCAATAAAAGGGATGCTCCAGAGCCTTGACCCGCACTCGTCATTTATGCCGCCTGAAGACTACAAGGAGATGCAGGTCGAGACAAAAGGGAGTTTCGGCGGCATAGGGATAGAGATAGGTGTAAAGGACAATATCTTGACTGTTATATCCCCAATTGAGGATACACCTGCATTCAGGGCAGGTTTAAAGGCAGGTGACAGGATAGTCAAAATTAATGATACGCATACAAAGGACATGAGCCTGACAAACGCAGTAAAACTGATGAGGGGACCGAAAGGTACAAAGGTTACAATATATATTATGCGGGAAGGTTTCAAGGAACCGAAGCCGTTTGAAATAATAAGAGATGTAATAGAGGTAAAGAGCGTCAAATTTAAACCGCTTGAAGACGGTATTGGCTATATAAGGATTACACAATTCCAGGAAAGGACCGGCAGCGACCTCGAAGACGCCTTTAACAAACTCGGTTCAAGAAATGAGAATTTCAAAGGGCTTATACTTGACTTAAGGAACAATCCAGGCGGACTCCTTACACAAGCAGTTGAGGTATCTGACAAATTCCTCAAATCTGGCATGGTAGTTTATACAAAGGGGAGAATTGCAGGACAGGATATGAAATTTGAGGCAAAGGCAGAAGGGACACAGCCTGACTATCCGATAATAGTTATTGTGAACAGCGGGAGCGCAAGCGCCTCTGAGATTGTTGCAGGCGCTTTGCAGGACCACAAGAGGGCTGTAGTCCTCGGAGTGCAGACATTCGGCAAAGGTTCTGTGCAGACTATAATCCCGCTGAGCGACGGTTCTGCCTTAAGGCTTACAACTTCAAAATATTATACACCATCAGGCAGATCTATCCAGGCAAAGGGCATTGAACCTGATATAGTGGTTGAGGACCCGAAAGACGGCGGTGCAAGAGGCATTTTGAGGGAAAAAGACCTTGAAAGACATCTTGAGGCAGAAGGCGCCGCACCTGAAAAGGATAAAAAGATAAAAGTTGAGGAGAAAACCGAAAAGGAAAAGGGTGATGCAGAAGATATACAGTTAAAAAGGGCTGTAGAGTATCTCAAGAGTTGGTATATTTTTAAAGACATTATGAAAAAGGCATCGTAGTTCACGCCCAAAAATACCCCGACCCATTGCTCCGCAATGGGTGCCCCGTGTGTTGTCGCTGCGGCTTCTTCGCTCAACATACTATGAAAGTATGCCTCGCTTGAAGCCTTGCTCCGCCTTGCATCTGGGCATTTTTGGGTGTGAACATCTTGTGCATTAGGCACACCGCAATTTTGGAAAATCCTTAAAATGGGTAATAATAAAAAAAATAAAGGGCATTTGAAAAGGTCAAATGCCCTTACTTTTGGAATTGTTATTGGCATTGCAATAGTTATAATCTTTTTTAAATATTATGGTGAAAAAAGAAGTGTTGAGCCCATAAAAAAAGAAACAATACCTTCAACAGCACCTCCCTTTGCAAAACCAGAAGAAAAACCTGCTGGAGTTGAACCTCTGCCAGAGATTGTAGAAAAGACAAAACCAAGGATAGCAATAGTTATTGATGACATGGGTCAGGACATAAAGCACCTCAGGGAACTAATGGACATTGACATGCCGATAACAATAGCAGTCATCCCGTTCTTACCCCATTCAAAGGACGTGGCAGAAGAGGCTAACAAGGCAAATATGGAAATCCTCCTGCATATACCAATGGAACCAAAAGATATGAAGAACCACAGCCCTGGCAGGGGTTCTATTTTAACAACCATGTCAGAGGCTGAAATACGTGAGCAGGTCTTGAGGGATATTGATGCAGTCCCGCATATAAAAGGCGTAAACAATCACATGGGATCAAAATTAACAGAGGATGTAAAACACATGAGGGTGGTGTTGAGTGCAGTAAAGGAAAGAGGTCTTTTTTTCCTTGACAGCAAGACAACACCGAATTCTGCTGTAAAGAGAATAGCAAAGGAGATAGGATTGAACATGGCAGAGAGGCAGGTATTCCTTGATAACGAGCAGGATGTTTCATATATAAAGAGACAGATAAACGATTTGATAAAAAAGGCGAAGAAGAATAATTCGGCAATAGCAATAGGGCATCCGCACCCTGCAACATTCGCCGCAATAAAAGAGATGTCACCGATAATAAAAGGTGAAGGTATAGATGTTGTACCTGCCTCATCACTGGTTACTGACCAATGAATAGACGCACTTTCTTAAAAAACCTGTCAGTATTTTTTGCCATTGCTTCCTGCAGAGGAATACCATTGTTTAACTCCATTCCGGCAGTATATGGCAGAAACAGGACTGCCCCGCTAATATATTCAAACTATGCAGAAAGCATAGGTGAGGCATTCGAGGGTGAGAAACTCATATACAACATAGGCTTTTGGCTCTTTGAAAAGGCTGCAATAGGCAGGATGAGCCTGAAAAAGAACGAAAATGGCGGCTATACCGCTGTATTGGAAGCAGAGACACTTGGCGTTATAGGCTGGGTAACAAGATACCGCAAAGACACATATATAACCCATATGAATGAAACCCCTGACGGCAGGAGGTTTATTACAAGTGTCTTTGATAAAACCATTACAATAGGCACAAAGACAAAACGCACTGTTACCAATCTAGACTATAAGAAGGGGCTTATGAAATGGAAGAGGTGGACAGGGGATAAGCAGGAGGAGGATAGGGAAGAGGAAATACCGCCTGACACCATATATGACGACCCGCTTGCCGCATTTTACAACTTCCGCTTTGGCACATACGGACAAATTGAGGAAGGCAGAGAATACCATATACCTACATTTCCCAAAAAAGGTATAAAGACAATGTATGTAAGGATTGCCAAAGCAGAGGAAAAAAATAAAAGGATACACAGCGACCCTGATGATGTTGACTATCTTGCAGATATTATAATAGACAAGGAATTATTCGGTTCGCAGACAGGCAAGATTGAGGCGTTTTTCACAAAGGAAATGATACCAATGGGCGGCATTGTAAAGGATTTGATATTCTTCGGCGATGTAAGGGGCACGTTGATAGAGATGAGTTCAAGGGTCGCGCTGAAGAGAGACCTCCCGCTTTAACAATTACCTGCTGTTCCTTACCAGAAGAATGAAAAGTACTGCTGAAATAAAGCCTGTAACTGCCCCGTAAAAGAATGTTGCCTCTGCACCGATTTTATCCCACAAAATGCCGCCGATTATGCTTGCTGGCAAAAGTGAGATTCCAACAACCGTATGATAGACTCCGAATGCAGTTGCCTTCCTTTCAGGTGGTGCGAGGGTTGCAAGATAGGCACGTTGTGTGCCTTCGCTCATGCCTTTGAATATGCCGTAAAGACAGAAGAGCGGTAGGACATAGAATGAAGAGTCTGCAATACCAAAACCAAAATAAATAAGTGCGTAAAAAATAAACCCAAGTATAATCATCTTTCTCATGCCTATCTTATCCGCAAGTATCCCTAAAGGCATTGATGAAACAGAATATACAAGATTGAACATGAGATAGATTATCGGGATATATTCCTTACTCACCCCCAGATTTTCTGCCCGAAGTATCAAGAATGCATCACTTGTATTGCCAATGGAAAAGAGTGCAATCACGACTATATAGTGCCTGAAGTCTCCATTAAAGTCTTTGAATGTAATCTTCGGCAATTTTGCAAGTTCATCTCTTGTTTTTCTCTTTTCAGTGATAAAGAATACTATTAAAATTACCGCTATAATGCCCGGTATCAGAGAAAGCCAGAAGACAAGTCTAAAATTATTTGCAAATAGCAGGAGTATAAAAAAAGCAATGGCAGGTCCTATAACAGCGCCGATTGTATCCATTGTCCTGTGAAAACCAAATGCCCTACCGAGATTATTTCCATCTGCAGAATCTGCTATTATTGCATCCCTTGGCGCTGTCCTTATGCCTTTGCCGAACCTGTCTACAAACCTTGCAAAAAGCACATGGAACCATGTTGTTGATAATGCCGTTACAGGCCTGCTTAAAACAGATACACCATAGCCTATAGCCATCAGAAGTTTTCGTCTGCCAAGCACATCAGAAAGATAGCCTGAAAAGACCTTTAAGATGCTGGCTGTAGATTCTGCTATGCCTTCTATAAGACCTATTGTGGTTTTAGTTGTTCCAAGGACAGTTGCAAGAAAAAGCGGGACAAGGGGATATATCATTTCAGAGGATATATCCATGAAAAGACTTACAAGACCGGCAACAAAAACATTTTTCTGGAACCCAAAGATTTTCTTATGTTCTGTTTTACTGTTCAAAGGCTGAAACATTCTACACCGTTATCTATCTATGTCATCGCCGTTTATATCAACTATATCCTCTGAGTGAACAGGCATAAACCACTTTTGGGCTATGAATGTTGGGATTACTGCGCTTGCCACAACTACTCCAACAAGAACAGAGTACTGCACCTGATTTATAAAACCTGCATTTAAACCAAATACACTCGCTATTGTTCCAAAGGTAAGTCCTGTACTCATCAAAAGTGTGGTGTACATACTTCCACCTGGGATATATCTTTTTGCAAGAAAATAAACACCGATAAACTTGGCCGCTATCTTGAGGAGAAAAAGGATAACAAAGAGCCCAAATGCGGATAAAATAAGCGGCAAAGAAATCTTCATTCCGCCAACAACAAAAAATATTGGGGTAATTACTGCATAGGCAACTGTTCGGAGCCTATTCCGAACTACCTTTGTCTCAGATGTCTCGGTAAAATGTCTTGACATAAAAAGTCCTAATACAAATGCAGGCAGAACCGCATGCCCATCTCCCATGTTTGCAAAGTATATAAAAATAAGGATGAGGAGGAATATATATTTTATTTCTGGCTCAACTACCTTGTTCTTTAGTTCAGGATTGTCAAAGATATAATGAGAAAATTTAATTGCAAAGATTATTACAATAATAGAAATCGATATAAAGGCAAAGGTATATAGAGTAGGTTTAATGAATAATATACTCATTGCAAACGCAACCCCCATATCTGTTACAAATGTAGATGCCATTATCAATTTACCAATCTCCGTCTTTGTTAAACCTGTTTCCACAAGAATTGAATAAACCACGGCAAGGGATGTAGTGGACAATGCGGTTCCTGCAATTAGTGATGCGGATAGTGACCAATCTGCAATATGATAGGTATAAAGAAAAACCCCAATAAATGGAACCAAAAAAGAAAATATACCAATAAAAAAACTTTCCTTGAATTTCTCCTTCATCAGCCGGGTATCAATTTCAGTTCCTGCCAGAAATGTTAAAATAATCCCGCCAAAACCTGCCAGATATATCATCCAATCCTCTGTCTTAAGTCCCAGATTCCCTGCAATGGCTCCAAGGAGTATCTCTATTATTGCTACGGATAATCCAACCCTTAAAGAAATCAGACTTGAGATAAAGACTAATAAACCTACAACTAATGGAATAAAATCCGCCTTCATGTCAGCCTCCTCCTTTTGGGGACAGATTTTAAATCTGTTCCCAATAATTTGTAGGAGTCATCAGCCATTAAAGCGGTTAAAGGTGAACTCCATCACCTATTTGATGGCTTAAATAAAACGCATTAAATACTTGTGTTTTATTGATTATGATGCGTAATTATTTATGACGCTCTATATAAAATCGCACCAGAAAAACTATCAAGAAAAATATATCCTTTTAAATCCCTTTTTACCAACCTTAAACAGATAGTTTTTGCCTGTGGGTATTTCCTTTCTGCTGTCCGTAATCTTCTCACCATCAATTGTCACACCGCCCTGTTCAATGAGCCTCTTTGCCTCAGATGTAGAACCTGCAAGACCTGCCATTACCACTGCCTTTGCAAGCCAGATAAAATTACCATCCTTTTTTAAGATTATCCCTTCTATATCATCAGGCAGGCATTTGTCTCTGAATACTGCATTAAATTCCTCCCTTGCCTTTTTAGCAGCATCACTGCCGTGATACCTTTTTACAATCTCCTCTGCCAGTTCCTCTTTTGCAGTCTTAGGATGAACATTGCCTTTCTTTACAGCCTCGAATCTGTCATCTGTAACATCACTTAAGAGTTCGTAATATTTTATCATAAGTTCATCAGATATAGACATTACCTTACCTAACATATCCTTCGGACTATCGGTAATACCTATGTAATTTCCAAGGGACTTACTCATCTTCTGTACACCGTCAAGCCCCTCAAGAAGCGGCATTGTTATAACGATCTGCGGCTCCTGACCAAATTCTCTCTGCAGTTCCCTCCCTATAAGGAGATTAAACTTCTGATCTGTTCCGCCTATTTCTACATCTGCGTTCAATACAACTGAATCATAGCCTTGTATGATAGGATATAAAAATTCATGTATGGCAATAGGACGGTGTGAGGAATATCTCTTATGAAAATCATCCCTCTCAAGCATTCTGGCAACTGTGTGCTTTGCTGCAAGCGATATAAGGTCAGAGGCATTTACCTTGTTCATCCATTCGCTGTTAAAAACAATCTTTGTCCTTTTCTCATCAAGTATTTTAAAGACCTGTGACCTGTAGGTTTCAGCATTCTTCAAGACTTCGTCTTTTGTAAGCGGTTTTCTTGTCTCTGATTTGCCTGTCGGGTCTCCTATCATACCGGTAAAATCACCTATAAGAAAAAACACTTCGTGTCCGATTTCCTGAAACTGCCTAAGTTTGTGTAAAAGGACGGTATGCCCCAGATGCAGGTCAGGGGCAGTAGGGTCGAAACCTGCCTTTATCCTTAAAGGCTTGCCTGTCCTGAGAGATTTCTCAAGTTTTTTTATAAACTCGTCTTCAAGGATAATCTCAACAGCGCCCCTCTTTATAATAGACAACTGTTTGATGAGAGCGGTATTATCCATATAGGTTCAGACTTTTATTTTAATCCTTTCGATGCTATTTGCAAGACCTGTTTCAACATTTATTGAAATCACAACACCCTGAAGTTCAATATCCTTTGTTTCAACCTCAAATTTTTTCGGCATCTGGGTTAAAAACCGCTGGATTATAATATCCTTTTGTATGCCTATTACAGAATTTACAGAACCTGTCATGCCGGCATCTGTTATAAATGCAGTGCCGTTTGGGAGTATCCTTTCATCTGCTGTCTGAACATGGGTATGCGTCCCAATAACTGCACTTACCATACTATCCAGATAAAATGCAATCGCAGCCTTTTCTGATGTGGTCTCTGCATGCATATCAACAATAATTATATTTGTTTTTTCTCTCATTGATTCAACTATTTCCTTTCCAACCCTGAAAGGACAGTCAAGGGCATCCATAAAAACCCTGCCGCAAAGATTAACAACTCCAATATTATAACCTCTTTTTGTTTTGAATATAGTTGAGCCAGAACCAGGGACATTGGGAGGATAATTTGCAGGTCTCATAAGCCACTTCCTGTCCTTTATATAATCAATAATCTCCTTCTTGTCCCAAATATGGTTGCCTGATGTTATAACATCTATACCTGAATTGAGAAGTTCTTCTGCGATCTGAGGTGTAATACCAAACCCCCCTGCTGCATTCTCACCGTTTGCAAGCACAATATCAGTAGAATATCTGGCAGTCAGGGTAGGCAGATAATCTCTCACGGCAATCCTGCCGGGTCTGCCTATAATATCGCCGATAAAGAGGCAGTTGACAGTATTATCTGGCATAATCAACTGCCCTTGCTTCCCTTATAACAGTAACCTTTATCTGACCAGGGTACGAGAGTTCCTTTTCTATCTTCCTTGCAATATCCTTTGATAATACAACAGCGCCCTCATCAGAGATTGTTTGATTGCTTACAATAACCCTGATTTCTCTGCCTGCCTGAATTGCATATGATTTTTCAACACCAGAAAATGATGTTGCTATTTTTTCAAGGTCTTCAAGCCTTTTTACATATGTCTCCATCATCTCTTTTCTTGCACCTGGTCTTGCAGCAGAAAGTGCATCTGCTGCCTGAACAAGTATGCCCATTATTGAAGCAGGATGATCATCGTGATGCTCTGTAATTGCTGACACAATCTTTGGCGATTCGCCATATTTCCTTGCTAGATCACCGCCAATGGCTGCATGCGGGCCTTCAACCTCATGGTCAACTGCCTTACCGATGTCGTGCAGGAGTCCTGCCCTTCTTGCCTGTTTTGTAGAAAGTCCAAGCTCTGCAGCCATTATGCCGCAAATAAATGCAACCTCCATTGAATGGACATATACATTCTGGGCATAACTTGTCCTAAACTTTAATCTGCCAATAAGTTTTACAATATCAGGATGTATTCCGTGCATTCCTGTGTCAAAAACAGCCCGCTCACCTGCCTCTTTCATTGTTTGTTCAATCTCCTGTTCAACCTTCTCAACAACCTCTTCTACCCTTGCAGGGTGTATCCTGCCATCTGCTATAAGCCGTTCTATTGTAATCTTTGCAATCTCTCTCCTTACAGGGTTGTGCCCTGAAAGTATAACAGCCTCAGGCGTATCGTCTATTATTATATCAATCCCTGTTGCAGCCTCTATTGCCCTTATATTCCTGCCCTCTCTTCCGATGATTCTGCCTTTCATCTCATCATTTGGAAGATTAACAACAGATGTAGTCCTTTCTGCAACATATTCACCAGCATATCTCTGTATGGCCGTAGCCATTATTTCTTGCGCCTTTTTATTGGCATTCTCTATTGCCTCTTCAGTAATAGCTTTTATAAGTTTTGCAGCATCATGTTTTGCTTCATCCTCCATAGATTCTATGAGAACCCTCTTAGCCTCCTCTGATGACATCCCTGATACCCTTTCAAGTTTAACCTTTTGCTCGTTCAAAAGTTCTGTGTATTGCCTTTCTTTTTCCTGAACAATCTTATCGCGATTGACTATATCTTTCTCCCTCTTAAGAAGTTCCGCCTCCTTTTTATCAAAGAGTTCTATTTTCCTGTCAAGGTTTTCCTCTTTGCTGGAGAGCCTTTTTTCCAGATTCTGGAGTTCATGCCTTCTCTCCTTTATCTCCTTATCCAGTTCTATCTTACCCTGATAGAGTCTATCCTTTGCCTGAAGGTTTGCCTCCTTTTTTATATTTTCCGCATCTTTATTTGCCTCTTCAATAATGGACTGCGCAAGTTTTTTTGCATTCTCCAGACCTGCCTCTACAAATAATCTGCGGATGATATAACCTATTAAAATACCAACAGCCAAGACTAAAACAGATATCAATATTACATTCATTATTTCCATCTTATATCACTCCTTTCTGATTCGGATTTTTTTTATAACCTAAAATTATTACCTGTTCTGATTATCCGTCTTTCTGTTATTATCATATCCATACTAACATCGTGACTTTCAGTAGATAGTGTTTTTACAACCTGAAAATCAAATGCAAGACCGATTAGTATTGCATATCCCTTTAGACCAAACAGAACCTTATCATAATAGCCCTTGCCATAACCCAGCCTGCTGCCAGAAATATCAAATGCTATGCCCGGCACAACAACAGTATCAAATTTTTTGATATCTGGCATATCGCATTTACCAACTGGTTCATGGATATCGTATGAGCCCGGCTCAAAATCATTCTTTCCCTTAACTTCTACAAACTTGAGTCCTCTATGCCCTTTATATTCATTGACAACCTTTGGGAAATACACATTCTTACCATTAGCAATCGCATGGTTCATTATACTATCTGTAAGCACCTCATTTTTAAAACTTGCATAAAGCGCCAGTTTTTTAAAAGTCTTGTATGAGTTTAATCGCAAAAATCTTTTCTGAATTATGCTGCTTATCCTGAACACATCTTCAAAAGACATTTTTATACGCTTTAGAAGGATGACATTTCGCAAGGCACTCTTATCATTTGCAGCAGTGTCCACAATTTTTAGGAAAGGCTAATGATAAGGTTTAAAGAAGGGATTATAGCAAAGGATATACAGATGTATCGGTTTAAAGTTATAAAGTTATAAAGTTTATAAAGCTCATAAAGTTTATAGAGTTCCTAAAATGTTCTTTAACTCTATGACCTTCAACTTTATGAACTTTAATTAACTTTAATATCACTATGTTTTTCATTTGAATTGCCATTTACTTTATAACTTGTAACTTTATGAACTTTAAACTGCCAGTAAACATATCCTTTTTTTTGTATCTAACCCTTTTAACCTTCTTTAAAGCCCAACCCATCGTTTTCAGATGGGTACTCTGCCTTTCTTACCTCTCTATTCCTATTTAAAATTTTATCTCCCCCGCTGTAATGCCGTGTCAGCAGTCTATTCGAACCTATAAAATAGGTGGGTGCCTTAATTAACTGCTTTCGACTTCCCGTCCAGCAGGATTGTCGGCTGTCAGTCAGGGAAGGCTCCCTATTTGATGGTGTTGGTTCTGAATATTCTGCTAATCACGAACATAGCAGGGGAAAGTTCAGTCCTCCATGAAAATCTTTTTATCTAACAGTTCAATAAGTCTTCCTGTCCTCGATTCGATCATTACAAGCCTGTTCTTCGCCTTCATGTAATCATCCGCTATATTCATCGCTGTGAGCAGTGCAATATCAAGTTTGGATGCAGCCTTTGCATTCCCTTTTATTTCGTGTACCTTACCGTTTACATAGTCCGCTATATTTTTAGTATATTCTTCACCTTCTTCATTCCTGACTATTAGTTTATGCTCTAAAATTTTGACTTCAACAGGGCTGCTCAATTCATACCTCTTTTTATATCATGCATTCTGCATCAAACCATCTATTTTCCCCAGTATGCCTTCTACCTTCTCCTTAATTAACCCTTTTTCGCTCTCTATCCTGTTCAGCCTCTCTCTAACCTTCTTTAACTCCTCTTCTTTGAATTCCAGTTCATCAGCAAGTTTCCTGTTCTCCTCTCCCAACACCTCATACATTTTAATAAGGCTGCCTACCTTCTGCTCAAGGGCATCTAGCCTGTCCAATCCCATTTGCCATTTTCTCCATTAATACAACCGCAATAAATGTCTTTATACTGCTTAATAATAAACCTTTGGCAAAAAAAAGTCAATATGCGTATAAATTACCATAAGGCCGAAGCGATGTCGGTATAATCTTCTTAAAACAGCCGCTCATTACATCAGAAAGATTTAAATTGAAATCCGCACAGTATTCTGCAAGATACCCTTTAAGGACAGCAATATCATCCTTTATTGGCTCATGTATGCTGACCTCTGCACCGCATAGTCCTTTATCAACATTACCCCTTATAAATATCGTCCCACCGTGCATACCTGTCCCAAGATAGTCGCCTGTTATATGCCTGTCATCACGGTTATCCAGATTCAGCAGTATAAGCACACCGCCTGCCATGTATTCCCCAAAAAAGTCCCCTGCTTTCCCCCCGGCAATAATTACAGGTATCTGCTTCTTATATCCCTTCATATGTATCCCCACCCTGTAACCAACATCACCCCTTATATGCAGTTTGCCGCCGCGCATGCCATAACCAAGCACATCCCCTGCATTACCGTGCACAACAACCTTACCGCTGTTCATTGTATTGCCGATATTATCCTGTGCATTGGCCTTTATAATAATTGTAGGGCCGTCCATAAATGCGGCAAGGTCATTGCCCGGCACACCCTCAATAGTGATTTTTACATCGCCCTGCAGGCCGTCTCCGATATAATACTGCCCGTTGACATTTTTGAGGAGTATCTCCTTCTCGCCTTTGGAAACAACCTCCCGCACCTTCTGATTTAATTCCCTGTAGTAAACCCCTTTTGCGTCTATTGTAAGCATGTTTCTCCTTAAAAACCGTGATGCGTGTGCGTTGATGCTTCGGTGGGACAGGCATCTTGCCTGTCATCACAGGCTGGAAGCCTGCGCCACTACGGTTCTTTTTATCTCCCTGCCGGTTTAATACCTAATATGTCAAGTGTCTGCGCATCTAGTCCGACACCGCGGAGCCTCTCCCTGCTCCCCCTCAGGCTCTCAACAGCATTTATACCCAGTGCGCCCAGTATCTCCTTCAACTCGTGGCTCCATGCGTGTATCATATTTATAAGCCTCTCCGAATAAACCTCTGGGTCAAGTCTTACAGTGAGTTCAGGTTTCTGCGTTGTTATACCCCAACTGCAGTTACCTGTATAACACTTACCGCAGACTGTACACCCCATTGTTATAAGTGCTGAGGTTCCGAGTGCAACAGCATCTGCACCAAGTGCTATTACCTTGGCGGCGTCTGCACTGCTCCTTATCCCACCTGCTGCTATAATTGATGCCTCATTCCTTATCCCTTCCTGCCTTAACCTGTCATCTACTGCTGCAATTGCATGTTCTATCGGGATACCGAGGTGGTCTCTTATTATTGAAGGTGCAGCGCCTGTCCCGCCTCTGAACCCGTCTATATACACAATATCTGCGCCTGCCCTGACAATGCCTGATGCGATAGCAGCGACATTATGGACAGCAGCAATCTTTACTGAGACTGGCTTTGCATAATCGGTTGCCTCTTTTATCGCAAATATCAACTGCCTCAAATCCTCTATGGAATATATATCGTGCTGCGGTGCAGGAGAAAGTGCATCTGTGCCAATAGGTATCATCCTCGTCTTTGCAACATCAAGGGGTATCTTCTCACCTGGCAGATGTCCGCCTATACCAGGCTTTGCACCCTGACCTATCTTTATTTCCACTCCGACACCTGCATTAAGGTAGTCAGGATTTACACCAAACCTGCCTGATGCGACCTGGACTATTATATTATCCCGATATGGGTATATATCCTCGTGCAAGCCGCCTTCGCCTGTATTCATTACAATCCCAAGTTCCTTTGCAGCGATCGCAAGGGTCTTCTGCGCATTAAGGCTTATTGAGCCGTATGACATCGGCGCAAATATAAATGGCATCTCGAGTTTAATCTGGGGCGGCATCTTTGTCTTGAGTTTTTGTTTTCCATCTTTGCCCTTTTCAAACTCAAGTTTTGCAGGTTTTTTGCCGAGGTATGTCCGAAGTTCCATTGGCTCTCGCAAAGGGTCAATGGATGGATTTGTAACCTGACAAGCATCTATAAGAAGGCTGTCAAAAAGGACAGGATACGGCATGTCGCTTCCCATGCCTGTAAGAGGTATCCCACCTGTCTCTGCCTGCTTTTTAATATTCCTTATATTGTAAAAGCCCCAGTTTGCATTATTCCTGTACCTGACAGGGTTATCGAGTATGGCGATAGCCTCTTCGGGGCAGTAGTGGTAACACCTGAGGCACTTTACACACTTGAATGTATCTATCAGTACTTTGTCGCCGCTCCATGAATACACACTCCAGCCACAGTTTTGTATGCATCTTTTACACCTGATGCATTTTACCTGGTCTATCTTTGCCAGAAATTCTGGCAGCACTAAACTTCTAAACATTTAAACCTCCAAAATTAGTTAAGGAGTTGAGGAGTTCTGGGGTTAAGGAGTTTTTACTCTCTAACTCCTAAACTCATTAACTCTCCAACTCAACAATCACAGGCTCGCCTGCCCTAGGCGACCATATCTTTTCAGGGCTAGGACATATCTCCCTTATGGCAGATTCCTCGCTAGCCATATAGACGGTTTTCCCTTTTGTCGCAGCGACAAGGGGCCTCAGTTTAATCCTGTCATTAAAACCGACAAGACCATTCTTATGCCCGAAGAGTATTGAGAAAGGACCGTTCAGCAATGCACTCCCGTATATCACCCTTAAAGCGGTCATCGCTTCTTTTTCTTCATCATGCATGGTATCAACATTTTTCCAGAAGGGTGCTGCAAGTGCTGTGCATGCAGTTAGCACATCCAGACCATGCCTTCTGACAAGCAGGTCAAAAAGATACGCAACAACCTCTGTATCTGTCAGGAGTGTGAGTTTATAACCATACATCTCGAGGTATCTCTTGTTTATACCGTATGAAGAAATCTCCCCGTTATGGACAATCGACCAGTCAAGGAGTGTAAACGGGTGCGCCCCGCCCCACCAGCCGGGAGTATTTGTCGGAAACCTCGTATGTCCTGTCCATATATAACCTTCATATTCGTCAATCCTGAAAAACCTTGCAATCTCACCTGGCATACCAACACCCTTGAACACTGCCATATCCTTGCCGCTGGAAAACACATATGCGCCATCTATCTCGGAGTTTATTTTCATGACAGTCTTTACAACGAAGTCGTCGTCCTCCAGTTCAGCAGATTCCCTTTCAGCCTTTTCTGACAGAGGCTTTACAAAATACCTGTACAGGATGGGGTGGATTTTAATACCCTCCACAGGCGCTGTCGGCATCGGTTCCTTTTTCTCTATATAATAATTTTTCTTTAAATATTCTTCTGTATCCCTCTGCGCAGACGGTTCGTCATACATTATATGGAATGCATACAGGTCTTTATATTTGGGATACACGCCGTATGCTGCATAACCAGCGCCAAGTCCATTCCCCCTGTCCCTCATAAGGCAGAGTGATTTAGTTACGAAACTCCCGCTTATCCTCGTACGGTCTTTATTTATAATACCAATCAGACCGCAGCCTGAAATGTCTTTTTGAAAGTTATGACTCACAATAGCCTCCGCTCACCCAAAGACTATAGACTAGAGGGTTTTTAGCCTTTAGTCTATGGTCTGCTTTAAAGTCTATGGTCTAAAGTCTGCATTTAAAGTCTTCAGTCTTTGGTCTTCAGTCTTTCTTTAGTCTCTTTTCTCTCCTGATAAATCTTCACTATCTTCTTAAAATCTTCTGCCCCGCTCTTTGCAGCCTCAGGCAGATTCAATTTCTTTCTTGCAGATGCCGTTGGTTCGCCTAGTTTTCCTGTCTTCATAAATATATCCCAGCCCTTCTTCACCTGTGGAGGTGTTGTGCCTTTTTTTGCTGCAAGTGTCCTCATCGCAGTCATTGCATTTTCAAAGCCGTAGTGCTGGAAACATATCTCAAGGCAGTGATGGCACTCAAGACACTGCCAGATTGACTTAGACTTAAGCCATTTTTCATACTGCCCTGCGAGTATATCCTTTATAACGAGTCTTGGGTCATATCCTTCCATATTAAGACAGGATGGGCATATATGGTAACATGCGCCGCACTTTAAGCATATCTCTAATAATTTAAGGTTGAGCGATTCCAAAACCTTCCTCCAGTTCTCTGTTTAAGTCGCTGACATGGGACAACTCTCCGTTTAACCTGTTCCATTTTTCAAGAAATGGTGTAACATCAATCCTGTGAGACTCAAGACCAAGGTCTTCTTGTTTATAACCCATTGCAAGTCCGAGGAGTTCTGTAAAATAAAGTATCGGTATGCCTAACTTCTCACCTTCCTTTTCCATGAGGAATTGGTTATTGTCAAACTGCAGATAGCATGACGGACAGCACAGTGTCATTGCATCAATTCCCAGTGCCTTCAATTCTTTAAGTTTAATTCTTGCAAAATGGAGCGAATTTTCATGCTGGTCAACCCTGTCAAGCCCCTGTCCGCAGCACATAAGTTTTGTCATATGCTGCACGCTCTCAGCACCGAGTGCCTTTATAAGGTTATCAAACTTCTTAGGTTCAAGCGGGTCATCATTCTTCAGTGTATGGCTCGGCCTTATCATGTGACAGCCATAATGTATTGCTATCCTCATCCCGTTGAAAGGCTTTACAACCTTATTCTTTACAGCATGGATGCCGACCTCGTCATGGAAGAACGGGACAAGGTGACTGAGTTTATTCTTTCCTTTAAATTCAAGCCCGACCTCATGCAGTACAGAGTTTACCTTCTCCTTTTCTTTATAACTTAAATGGAGTTCGGAGTTAACGGTTGCAAGATTTGATACACATCCTGTACATGGACTTACAAGGTCAAGCCCTGCTTTATCAAGGAGTGCAATATTCCTTGCAGCAGTTAAAACCCATAAGCCGCGGTCAATGTTATTAACAAGTGATTTCTCAGGACAACATGTGAAACCGTCAACATCCCTGTATGGCAGGTTAAACCCATCCAAAACCATCCTTGTTGATTTTTCAAGAAATGGGAAACGGGATTGAATTGTACAGCCCCAGAATATTGCAAAATCTTTCATTGTAAAAATACTCCTTGAATGCCGTGATACGTGTGCGTGATGTTTCGGTGGGACAGGCATCTAACGCATAACGTTCACGTATAACGGTCTTATGCTGGTACACAGCAATCAACAGGACAGACTTCAGCGCACTTGGGTGAATCATAATAGCCCTTGCATTCCACACACACCGAAGGGTCTATAACATATATCTCCCCTTCAGTTATGGCATTTACAGGACATTCAGGCAGACAAACGCCGCATGCTACACAGTCTTGAGTAATCTTTATTGCCACTACCATCACCACCTTCCATTTATTTTAAGCCAAATTCCGGCAAAACTTATTGTATACAGTATATAATAATCAAAATTATTTTGAAAATACAAGATATTTTTTAAATCAGCGCGAACAATTTTATAACTTGTTGATTTATAACATAAATCTGAATGTTTTCTGAAACTTAAGGATTGTTTTCAGATGGGTTTTATGCTATGCAAGCATCCCCTTTTTTTCATCTTTTCTATCAGGGTCGTCCTGTTTATACCCAATAACTGTGCAGCCTTGTTTTTTACACCCCTTGCCTTCTCTAGTGCCTTTATTATCAGTTCCCTTTCGAACTCATCGGTAAGCATGTATTAAAGTCTATACCTGTTTCAGGTATGTCCTCTATGACATTAGCCGGCAGTTTGACCTGAGAAGACTTACCTTCACTTTAAACCTCTGCCAACAGATAAATTGCTGTCAGAAACAAACCTCTCCCTTTCTTCTGAAAATATCCTGACAATATTGGTATCTCCGAGTAATGTTGCTGTTTCTATAATCCTGTCAATATCAGCCAGTGCATTCTCCTTATAACTGTTTGCAGCATTTACATCATATGCCTTCTTCAGATAATCAATAGCCTTCCTGTATTCACCCTTGCCAACATATACATTGGCCAGTCCTGTCAAATCCAGTGCTATTGCCCTGCCTCTTGCCAGTTCCTTATCTATTGCCAGTGCTTTCTCAAAATTCAGCACAGCATCATCATACTTCTTTCCTGACAACATCACACTCCCTGACACCCTGTATGTGTCAGCAACACCTCTTCTGTTATTGCCTGACTCATTCTGCTTTAACGCCTCGTTTATTACCTCCATTGATTTATCCGCTTCACCTGTCGCTTTATATACAAGTGCCTTCAGATTCAGTTTGCCGCCAACAGATGATAAGCCATGATGTTTATCTATATCAATCCCCTTTTCAATATAACTGAGTGATTTATTATAATCACCGTTAAGGTAATAATAATTAGAAATAGTAGCATATGCTTCACTCAAAAGTAAAACATCACTTTCTGATTCTGCCATATCCACAGCCTCTTTTATAAATGGGAATGCAGTCTCATACCTGCCCTCTGCAATGTATGTTCTGGCAATATTAAGTTCATTTACAACTATCCCAGTTCTATTGTCTATCTTTTTATTTATAATAAGTGCCCTTTCAAAATTTTTCAGTGCCTTATTATAATTATCACTGTACTTAACACCTGCATAATTCAAATCAACTGCTTTCTGTTTTACTGCGGGTATCTTATCAACCTGTTTTGAGGCACAGCCAGCCAGAATAGTGATGAGTGATGAGTTTAGAGTTATGAGTAAAAGCAAAGGCAAAAAACCTTTGACCCACAGCCATTGAACACTCAACACTGAACATTTAACATTGTTCATCAATACCCTCTTTCAAGTCCTTCCAGAGGAACTAGTTTTATATCCTCTTTTTCAGGGATTAATCTGTTTACGGGCCAACTTTCTTTTACACCTTTTACAATCTCCCGTGTATCCTGAAGCATATTATCTGTGGCATTTAACATCTCCCTTATCCTAGGACCTTCTTCTGCAATAATACCTGTTGCCTTTTTAACATCATTCATTACCTCTTTTGTCTTTTCCAGGACATCAGGCAGCCCTTCTGCAGCCTCTTTGACATTTTCCAGAACCTTGTCCGCCTTTCCCATCACCTCAGGCAATTTTACAGAGGCATCCTTGACATCTGTCAGTATGCTGTCAATCTTCTCCAGTCTGTCCTGCAGTTTCCCTGTTACATTTTCAATATCAGTTGCAATATTTTTTGCCCTATCAACTATCGGCTCAATCTTTTCTGTTGCCATCTCAATATTCTTTACAGCCTTCCCTGCCCCTTCCAGAAGCGGGATAGCCCTATCCTCAAGCGCAACAGCCTTATCTGCTGCACGGCTTATGTCTTTCACAAGGTCTTTTACATCATTAAGGAGGCTGTCAATCCTGTCCCTCGTTCCAATTAGTCCAAATGATATCTCCTCAATATTTGAAAGCGTCCTTTTTACATTTCCGTCAGGGTCATTGATATATTCAATTATCTCCTTCACATCCCTGACAAGGGGTTTAACCTCTTTTGCGAGTTCCTCAAACCCTGCTACTTTTTCAAATGGAATTTCATCAGCACCCGCAAGGATCGCACCTGAAGGAGGACCAACGGTAATCTCTACCACTGCTTCACCAATTACACCTTCTTTCACAAGCCTCGCAACAGAACCTTTTCTTATCCATGTTTCATATTTCTTATTTATATCAAGGATAATCTTTACCCTTGCATTTTCATCCAATGCAAGTGATTTTACCTTGCCTATCTTGAACCCTGAAAGTTTTACAGGCATGCCTTCTGTAAAACCTGTTCCGCTGGGTGCAATAAAATATATGCTGTATCTTACTGCAAAAAGTTCCCTTTCCTTCCCAATAAAAAATACGACTGCCAGAAGTCCGACAATAACAAGGACTATGAAAAACCCAACCTTTTGTTCAAGATATTTAAACCTCGGGTCTTTTTCCTCTATATTTGCCATCACTCCACCAATCCCTGCTTAAAATCTGCAGGGACAAGCCTTTTGTTTTCTATTTTTAAAACCCTGCTGCATGGAATATCTGTCATCTCATCAATTCTGTCAAATGTAATGACAGAGAGCCTTTCCTTTTTTGCTGCATGAAATTTATCTATCAAATTTATCATTCCCTGTCTTTGAGCATCGTCAAACTCTTCGAAGATCTTATCATATATCATAATATCAGGTTCAATCGCCATTGCCCTTGCTAGTGCAACTGCCTTTTTTGTCTGTGCAGGAAGATGACCTGGCAAAGACCAGACATCACCTTCATAACCAACTATATCTAACAGTGTTAAAGCCCTTTTAAATATCTCATCCTCAAGATACTCAGTATGGTAATAAAGAGGCAGTGTTATATTCTCCACCACCTTTAAGTTACTTATAAGCATTGCATTTTCAAATACAAAACCAAGTCGGCTCCTGATACTGTACAGTCTGGAACGGCTGATTTTAGATATATCCTCTCCAAAAAGATATATGCTGCCATCTGTTGGTTTCAAAAGGCCTATGACAAGTTTTAAAAGTGTTGTCTTGCCGCTGCCCCCTCCCCCTATTATGGCAGCCTTTTCCCCTGAAGAAAATGCTGCATCCACGTCGCTAAAAATGCAATCCCCGTTTTCATTTATATAAGTAAGGTCTTTTATCTCTATGAGGGCAGACATTATAAGCCTATATAAAAAAGAATATCATCGTTACCATTCCATCAACCACAAAGATAAGAAAAAGGCTTGTTATTACAGCCTTTGTTGTTTCCTGCGGGATCTCTGTTATGCTCCTCCCGACCTTTAATCCATGATAGCAGCACACAGCGCCTATTATAAGACCAAAAAACAAACTCTTCAATAGTGATGCTATAATATCTGTGATGTTAATAGCCTCTAAAATTGAACTCGCATAAACATGAAAACTCATCCTCGTTCCAAAACCTGCCAGTAGATATCCACCGAGCACAGAAATCACCTCAAAATAAAAAGTGAGGATAAATATGGCAAGACTCGCGCCTATAACCCTCGGTACCACAAGATACACCTGTGGGTCTATACCCATTGCCTCAATTGCCATAACCTCGTTATTTATCTTCATTGAGCCAAGTTCTGCTGCCATTGCTGTGCCGCTTCTTGCAATGACAATTATTGCAGCAAAAAGAGGCCCTAATTCCCTTATCACAACCCAGACCATTATCTTGCCAATAAATCGTTCTCCGCCTATCTGGGGCAAAATGCTCATTGCCTCTGTAACTATAATAATGCCGAGGAGTATTGCTATCCATGAAATAATGGGAAGCGCCTCAATGCCTGTGAAATAAACCTGTTTGTACAGCACCCGTGAAGCAGCGCGCCTGCCATGCTTGGAGGAAAAAAGAAATGAACTTATAGAATATACTGCGCTGGAAATAATGCCATTTAAATCTCTTAAAGATGTTAAAAACTTTTCCCCAATATATCGTAACATTAAACCTCACATGATGATTACACAGATTTCTAAAAACGATTACACCGATTTAAAACCAATCTTTTCTAATCTGCGTAATCTGCCTTTGTAATCTGTGTAATCATAGTATCTCACCACATCTTTTTAAGTTCTGCGCCGCGGTAATAAAAAGATAGTATTTCTTCTGCAGTCTTGCCCTTTTCAGCCATATCCTTTGCGCCCCACTGGCTCATTCCAACACCGTGTCCAAAACCGCCGCCTTTGAATATATAGGCATCATTGTCCTTTTCTATGCCAAATAATATTTCCATCATATCCGCAGCGCGTCTTAAAGTTGTTCTTGTGCGTAAGACTTTACTGCCACCTTCATATGATATTAAAACCTTTATTATCCTGCCTGATTTGTCAACAACTTCAGGTTTTATATCTGTAATGCCTGATATATTTATCCCAATTGCCTTTAATCCCTTTTCAATCTCAATCCTATCCTTTTTAACAATCCATTGTCCATGCCTTTCTCCTTTGCTGTATTCATCAGAAAATCCTTGAAGATACGGCAACTGCTGATTGAATATATCCTTTGGGTCTGCTGTATGCCACCCTGAGCTTGCTGTGAACATCGCATATATCGGTCTGCCTTCATATGCAAGAACCTGCCCCATTGTGGCATTCACAGCATTTGTTGAAGAGGCTTTCTCAGCCTTTACCCCTCCATAGACTTGGCTCCTTTCATCATCCATAACATCGTAGTCCCTTTCTTTTGAATGCGCCATTTGATAGAGGACATATGTCCTTGCAGCAATTGCCTGTGCCTTCAGCGCCTCAATATGCCAGCTGGATGGAGACTCAGACGGGACAACACCGTAAAGATACTCCTCTATATTAACATAATTTATTACCTCTATTTTGTTATCCTTTAATAAAATCCTCATATCACCTCTGTATAAAAGAGGTTTTCCGCTTCTTGCAAATCCTATTGGATTTTTTGCCTTTGCTGTTATTTCCTTTGTATTTAAAGGTTTTTCATCTGCATACAACACATTGTCTTTTACTGAAAAATTGATTTTTTCATTTGCTTGCTCAATGGGATTATCTCCAAAGCCATACACTGAAATAAGCCCTTGCGATGTAATTGATATGCTGTTTATGTCTTTTAAAAGTTTGACCCTGACAAAGAGCGGAGGGAGTTCAAACGTTGAAGGAGGGGGCGGCGGAAGTTTCAGATTTTTTCTGCTCTCTTTTAAAAGAAACTGGACTGTCCCGCTGAATCTTCCTTTTGGATATTTTTTGAGATATGACTCAAGATACGGGATTGCATCTTTGAATCTTGACTGTGAAAAATATAAAAAACCTGTCCTGTAAAGAGCGGTCTCTGCAAGCGGGTCTGCCGGGAATTCCTTGAAAATCAATTCATACTCTTTTGCAGCCTCGTCAATCTTATCAAGGAATACAGAAAGGACAGATGCCATCTGAAGATGCGCCTCTGCCTTTAAATGAGGTTTGTCTGTCGTCTCTATTGCTGTTTGAAATGCCTCAATTGCCTCAAGATACTTGCCGATATCTACAAGGTATTTGCCATTATTTATACTCCACCTTGCAAAATATGTATCATCAATATCTGCCCTGTCATCTGCTGCAAATGCAGGGAGGTTTAAAAAAGGGAGGAAAATAAGATGCAGAATAAAGGTTATCCTTATCGTATATGCCTCCAAAAAAAGACTCCAGACATCAGACAATATTCAAAGTCTTAAGTCTGGAGTCTTAACTCTATCTTACTTCAGCACAAACACAACCTTTGCGCCTTCAAGGAAGTTTGTCTTCTGGTTTGCTGCAAAGATATTGCTTGCATCGTCTGTTGACACCTGAACATCTGTAAACTTAACAACACCTGATACCTTTACAATCAAAGGGTTCTTAACGCCCCTTTCAGAAAGGATTGCCTTTGCCTTTCCAATATCGTTTGTATAATCGCCCGCGCCCCTTTCAACAAGGATATTCTGCGCTATCTTTGTCGGGTCATAAAGGATTTCGCCGTTCTGTGCAAGTATCCTGTTTATAAGCGCTGGTTTGAATGTGTGCGCTGTTATGTCGAGTATGAGCGCATCATAGGGCTGGGGCGGCTGGGGCGGCACTGCAGACGGCTGATACACCGGTGCAGTTGGCATCTGGACATTTGCAAGTATTGTGGGCACTAACTGCCCATAGATTCCGCTTGGCCCATCAACACCGATCCCTACATATACTATTGCGAGTTCACTGGCAGGATCGTAAGATTCATATACCACCTTCGCACCTTTTATAAAACTCTCTGTCGTTGCCCTCACAGCATCATACTTTACAGCAGCATCATGGATGAGTGTGTCGCCGATAATTGCAACACCATCCAGTATCTCACCCATCTCCCTCAGCGCCACAACCTTCGCTGCACGCAGGGCGAGTATCCTCTTCTGTGCAGGCGAAAGGGGTCTGTCTGTCGGCGCAGCACCCTCACCCTTAACAACGAACTTGCCTGTAATGAACGCCTGGTTCGGGTCAGTAACAACCACCGGCGGCTGCTGTGCAAATGCAGGCAATGCAAACAAAGCCAGAAACACTGTTAGTAATAATTTTTCCATAAAAACCTCCTTTTGGTTAATGTGCTTTTTAGTCAAAAAGTCTTGTTTAACTTTAATAAAGTTGACGCTAAAAAATCGCACAGATGCAAGGCGGAGCAAGGCTTCAAGCGAGGCATACTTTTATAGTATGTTGAGCGAAGAAGCCGCAGCGACAACGCCGCAGATGGGCGTTTTTCAGCGTCAACTATTTAATATATATTCATCCTCTGTCTCAAAACCCTTATTGCAAGTATTGCCTCTGCACCATCAACAAGGTCATTTGGCCTGAATTCTCCTGAAAGTTCAGGCTCCATAATCCCCCTTGTTGTTGCATTCAGTGCTGCATTATACCATGCGTCAGATGGTCTCACATCAGGGAATGGCGACCTCTCCTGTCCAAAGTATGCTGTTGCAATCTTCTGGTCGCCTGTAAGTTTTATTAACACATCCTCTAATATAAGGGCAAACTCCTTTCTTGTAAGCCCTATATCCGGTTTAAAGAGAAACGCCCTTGTTGTAGGGTCGTAAACCGGCTCAAGTCCCCTTACACCCCACTTCATCATAGTCAGTGCCTCGTCCTTGAAATGGTGATTGACGACATCAGCAGGGACAAAATCAGCCTTTAATTTGTCAATCTCTGCCTTAATAGGTATCCTCCCTGCAAAGAGTTTATCAATCTTTATTTCATCAACAAGAAGGGCAGCCATATCGCCCCTGTTTACAGACTCTTTTACGGCTATTGCCTTGCCAATATCACCGAGTGTAATGCCACCCATTGCCCTCACAATCCTGTCAACCTTCTTCCATGCCCTGTCAGCCTTCTCATTCCATTTGCCCTCACGTTTCATCCCAAGGGTTTCCTGAAATTTATCCCTCGCCTTCTGGAACTCTCTTGCCTCCAGATATGCGAGCCCCATAAAATATGGCGCTGCCTCCCTGCCTTCATAGTAGAGGAGTTTCTGTTCATTTACCTGAAGAGCCATAGCATCCTTAAAGTGTCTCTCAGCACCCTTTTCATTATCATCAAGCCAGTTCTTTGTTTTTATTGCTGTAAGAACCCTTATTGATGCAATATGGTATGCGAATTCCTCTTCAGCACCCTTTATATTCTTCCTTGCATTCTTTAACTGTTCAAGGGCGTTATTAACATCAGCCTGACGGTACCCTGCATCTTTTTTATTCTTTGCCTTTTCAGCATTCACTATTGCAAGTCCGGCATTTGCAGGTCCGTATCTGTCATCGCAGTATAAAGCCCTCTCAAACTTTGTCTGAGCCTCGTCAATCTTTTTCTGCTCCAAGAGGTCCATGCCCCTTGCATAGTGATGTTGAGGATTATCCTCAGGGTCTGTGCATTTTGCAACAGGTTTTGCACAGCCTGACGCAATGATGATAAGACCCAAAAACAAAAGTCCAATTCCTTTCAGTCCTTTCATATTACACCTCCTTAAAATTCAGACTTAAGACTCCAGACTATCGACTGAGTCTTGGGTCTTTAGTCTAAAGTCTGTAGTTTTTACTTCACAACCCTTACAATATCACCTGGCTGAAATCCACTGCCTGATGTTACCTTTGCCTCTGAAACCCTTTCGCCCTGATGACCTGTCAGCATTATCTCGCCAATCTGCTTTTCCCTTTTTCCAATAACCCTCTTTGTTTCAGGGTCTATCAAATCCTGTCCTGCCCTGTAAACAGCCATTTTTGTCCCGGGCTCAAGTTTACTCCTCTCACCTGCCCTTATCATAACTGCAGACCCTTCAACAAGGACTATCCTGCCCTGAAAAGGTCTCTTGTTCAATTCCTTTACCATCTCCTCAAGCGCCTTTGAAAGCGCATCACGCATTGCGCCGTCTCTTAAACCCACATCTGCGGTTGTCTTTGAACCAAAACCAAGGAACCCGCCTGCTGTTTTCTTATACTCACCCATACCTGACTTTGCAACCAGAGACTTTCCTGTTGCAATATCAACAAGCGCATAATCAACCTGAACCCTTGCAACCTGAGTCTTTGACTGTACAATCAAAACATCAGAACCCTCCTCTGCTTCAGAGTATGCGGTTATCGCACCTGAAACCCTGAAGTCTAAATCCACAAACCCTTCTTCAGCCTTTTTCTGCCCTGTTTTAACAGCGCCTGTCTGCTGGAGTTTTATAAGTTCCTCCTGCTCTTTCATAGCATCTTCTGTTAAAGATATTGGCTCAAGCCCTGCTGATTTTAAAAGTGTTACGAGTATGTCAGTAGCAGATTCACCAAGCCCTAAAACTCTGGACGGCGTCTTGTTCTTAAACTTAATTATGCCAATCGTGTATTCAGGACCAGCATATCTTGCCCCTTCTTTCTCTAATTTCTTTGTCTGGTCTGTGACAGATACATCTTGCTTCACAGTACCTGTCGTAGTTGCCTGACATCCTGCTAAAAGCAGAATACAGAATACAGAATGCAGAATGCAGGATGAAAGCGTCCTGTCCCCTAACTCCTGACCTCTAATCTCTTTCATAATAAAACCTCCTTGTATCAGCATTAAGTGTTACTCTTTTTATTATCACGAATCACTTCAACGCACAAATTATTTTTGTGGCACAGGCCCTGCAGGTATTGGTCTCCCATACGGGATGGGTGGAGGACCACCGTAAAGTCCTCCCTGCTGTTGATAATAGCCATCCAGAACTATATCAAGCGCCTGCCCCACCTCAAGTGCAAGCGGCGCGCCAACTGCCTGCGTTATAACCTTTTCAAGCAAAGAGCCGACAAGCGCTGTGCCAACATCCTTTTCCTGTCTGCTCTCAATCTTTACCCACGGCACTTCCTCTTGCTGCGTCATCTGTTTTATTGCATCCACTGTTGACATAACATCTCCTACTGCCCCTGATTTTACCTCATTTCTTACACCAATGCCGTTCTCCCATATAACTGCGCCTGTCTTTGTATTTACCATCTTAAACTTTGCCCTTACCTCTTTTAAATTTTGAAACCCTGTAATCTTTGTATTGAAATCCATCAGCGTGCCATATATAAGGGCATCAGCCCTAACCACTTTGCCTAATTCCTGCGGCGTTGTCATTTCCAGTTGCGAGCCGAGTGTTACGCCCATCTGGTCTCTCAGCACTATATCAACATCTTTTAATGGTTGAACCTGGTAATGATATTTTGGCAGTCTCTCAGATAATTGTTTTCTCACAAATTGAGGACCATCAACACTATTTGTATTGTTTATAAGCGGCAGGACTGCAACAACTTTGATTGGATTATAAGGGTCAGGCGGCCTTACTGCCTTTTGTGGAACACAGCCCGATATAACAACTATGGCTATAAATAAAACCAGATGTCTAAACAACTTGAACCTTTGCATAATCGCCTCCTATGTTCACTACAGGTCAAAAGGTTAACAGGTTAAGAGGCTAAAAGATTAAGAGGTTTAAAACCTTTTCATCTCTTTACCTATATCTTTACCTTTTCACCTTTTATCTCCCAATACTCACTTCAATCGTATTTGAACTTGCTCCTGTAACATTCACACGGAGCGTTCCGAAATCTTTTGTTGAAATCTCATCTGCTAAAGACTGTGCATTTGTCTTTGACTCAACATCCAGCACAGCAACCCCTCCTTCAAAACTCCTTTGATGTATTGCTTTAATGCCGCGGATATTTTTCTGCAAGATAGCCTTGAATTTTGTGAGGTCAGAATACGATGCCCCTCTTACAGTCATCTGGACTATGCCGCCTGTTGTAACCTCGCTGGACCATTTTTGGGTGATTTGCTCTATGATTTTTTCCGCCATTTCCTTGCTTGCCTTTTCCAATGCCTCTGTTCCGCCGGAAACCTCTGAAATATGCCGCGCAACGCCATGCCCCCTTGAAGATGCAATCACAGCGCCATTATCAACCCTAATCGCTGATGCTGTTATATCTGCGAGATATGAAGCAACACTGCTCCCTGCTGTCCTTGGTCCTTCCTTTGCAAATGCCTTGCCTTTTATAACAACCTCTGCGCCTAGTTTTCTGCCGATTTCCCTTGCGCCTGTGTCTGTCAAATCAGCAATCCTATACGCATTTG
>MGPS01000070.1:0-8420 GCA_001797495.1 Deltaproteobacteria bacterium GWC2_42_11 | reverse complement strand
TTTGTATATAACCGCTGCTTTTGCTGTAAACGCTGTCCCTTAAAACCTGATAACTTTCAACAAGCGTCTCTGAATCAATCATTGTGCCGACTGCCTGCTCAACTGCATTTCTCAAGGCATCCTGCAAGGCAATATCTCTTGCAATTGCAGTGTTGCCCTGCTCTATTGCTGCAACACCTTTTGCTGTAACTGTCTGGACATCCTGAGCACTTGCAATACTGCAGGAAAAAAGCATTACTCCCGGGACAAGCCACATCAATAGACCTTTCATTACTGAACCTCCTTAGATGGATAAATCCTAGCAGATGTTTTTCATTCTTGCAAACTTAATTTTCCATAAATTTAATACCTTGTCAGCATAAAAATCTTATGGCAGAATAGGTGTGCTTTTTAAAAAGGATATGTCGTGGCTAGCATTGGTTCAATATACATAATAGGCATAGGTCCTGGCGGGCTTGGGCATTTAACCATCACAGCAAAAGATGCTCTGAAAAAATGCGATGTAGTTGTCGGATATAAGACATATACCAACCTTATTTCAGGCATCATCAAGGATAAAGAGGTCTTTTCAACAGGTATGACACACGAGATAGAAAGGTGTCAGAAGGCAATTGAATTTGCAATGAAAGGCAAAAAGGTTGC
Organism: Deltaproteobacteria bacterium GWC2_42_11; assembly: GCA_001797495.1. Classification (GTDB taxonomy): domain Bacteria; phylum Desulfobacterota; class GWC2-55-46; order UBA9637; family GWC2-42-11; genus GWC2-42-11. The sequence continues at coordinate 7,778 of MGPS01000070.1, read as the reverse complement.
AGTTGTATCAAGCGGTGATTCAGGGATATATGGAATGGCAGGATTGGTGCTAGAGTTAGTTCGGAGTTCGGAGTTCGGAGTTCGAAGTCAGAAATCAGAAGTTAGAAGTAAAACTAAACGGCTCACGGCTCACGGCTCACGGCTCACTGTTTCTATTATCCCCGGTGTCCCTGCCTTTTGTGCTGCTGCTGCCATGCTTGGCGCCCCCATTATGCACGATTTTGCCTCTATCTCATTGAGCGACCTTCTCACACCATCCGATGTAATTGAAAAACGAATTGATGCTGCTGCAGGAGGAGATTTTATAATCATTTTATACAATCCCAAAAGCAAAAAGAGGGTTACCCAACTTGATGATGCTATAAAAATCATTTCAAGACATAGAAATCCGGAAACACCTGTAGGGATTGTCAGAAATGTATCAAGAGATAATGAAGAAGTCAGGATAACTTTACTGAAGGATATTTCAAGGCATTATGAGTTTATAGATATGACAACAGTGATTATCATAGGAAACAGCACAACATTTATCTCAGGGGATAAGATTATAACACCAAGGGGCTATACTATTTAGTTATTTATTAGTTCACGCTCAAAAATTGCCCAGATGCAAGGCGGAGCAAAGCTTCAAGCGAGGCATACTTTTATGGTATGTTGAGCGTAGAAGCCGTAGCGACAACACAGCAGATGGGCGTTTTTCAGCGTGAACTATTCAGTCCAGTAGTAAGGGTCCCACTTGTTAGAAAGGAACCTTGACATCGCCTCAAGCCTTTCGTCAAAGGACTGTGATGAGTTATGCAGCATTTTTGTAAGGAGTTTTACGGATGCAAATGGATTGAAGCCTGCCTTCTCTGCATAGTTCATACCGGATATGTCAGCAAGTATCTCCTCTTTTATATTGAAAGGAAGGTCATGTTCACCTATAATTCTGAATATCGTCTCGCTGCTGCCATCGTTTATAACATGACTGATCTCGTGACCTATGATAAACGCAAGTTCATCGTTTGTCTTTGCAATATCAAGGATACCTTTTGTTAAGACTATGAGCCCCCCGGGGTAAACATATGCCTCAGGGGTATTGTCTTTGATTATAACAACTTTTATATTTACTCCTGTAATACGGGATATCTTTTGGGCTATCATGTCAACCCTGTTCTCAAGACTATCCCTGCTAGATGTAAAAGCAGGTGCTGCCCAGATAAAGATATAAGATGCAGTTGCGGCTATTAATATGTATAACTTTAATCGGAGCATAAAAACCTCTGACTATCTAATCGGCAGATTTTAAAATTTTTAAAATGATACCATGAATAAATTTAAAAATCCAATGTATTTTAAGGCAAAACCAATAATGTTTCAGGGGACATCCTCCCATGTGGGCAAGAGCATCATCACAGCAGCCCTATGCAGGATACTCAAGACAAACGGCTTAAAGGTTGCACCGTTCAAGGCGCAGAATATGGCTTTAAATTCCTTTGTTACAAAAGACGGCGGCGAGATGGGCAGGGCGCAGGTCTTTCAGGCAGAGGCAGCGGGCATAGAGCCGAGTGTTGACATGAACCCAATCCTTTTGAAACCAACATCAGATATGTGGTCGCAGGTTATAATTCACGGCAGGGTTTACGGAAATATGAATGCCAGAGAATACCATTTATTTAAAAAAGAGGCTGCAAAATATGTTATGGAAAGGTACAAAAGGCTGGCTGAGGAATATGATGTGATTGTTATTGAGGGCGCCGGAAGCCCTGCTGAAATAAATTTAAGGGAAAACGATATTGCAAACATGGGGCTGGCAGAGATGGTTGACGCACCTGTAGTATTGGTTGGTGATATTGACAGAGGCGGTGTCTTTGCATCACTTGTCGGCACAATGGATTTATTAACACCTTCTGAAAGGCACAGGGTAAGAGGTTTCATTATCAACAAATTCAGGGGGGATATGGGACTTCTCAAGCCGGGGCTGGATTTTCTGGAGAATAGAACAAAACTGCCTGTACTGGGTGTTGTGCCGTATATAAAAGATATTATACTTCCTGATGAGGATGGGGTATCGCTGGAAAGGAGTCAGGAGTCAGGAGTCAGGAGTCAGAAGAAAATAAAAATTGCCGTAATTAAACTCCCTCGTATTTCCAATTTTACGGATTTTGACCCGTTTAAAATAGAGCCTGATGTTGATGTGGGATATGCGGCAGGCTCAAATGAACTGGAAGGGGCTGACATTATTATAATCCCGGGCAGCAAGAATACAATTGATGACCTCAAATATCTCTGGGAAAGAGGATTCGCAGAAAGGATAATTGATTGTGCAGAAAATGGGAAGAGGGTTATAGGTATATGCGGCGGATTTCAGATGCTTGGCAGATTCGTGAAAGACCCATCTTGCACGGAATCAAATTTAAAAGAATGCAAGGGGCTTGAACTTTTAGATATAGAAACAGTTCTGGAAAAAGAGAAAAATACATTTCAGGTAGAGGCAAAGATACAGTCAGGAGTCAGGAGTCAGGAGTTAAGAGTTAAAGGTTATGAAATACATATGGGAGAGACATCTGACAATTGTCAGCCATTTTCCATAATAACAAGCAGAAATGATAGTCCTGTCAAAATACAAGACGGCGCTGTATCAGATAACGGCAAGGTGTGGGGCACATACATCCACGGCATATTTGATAACGATGAATTCAGGACTGATTTTTTGAATGAGATAAGGTCTAAAAAAGGACTGCCGCTTCAGAAAAAAATCTCATTCAGAGACAAGAAGGATGAAAATATAAAAACCCTTGCGGATGTTGTTAGGAATAATATTGATATTAAAAAAATATATGATATTGCGGGTCTTGCTAAAAGATGCTGAATTATAATTATTGGTTTCCTGCAATTCTCATCTCTGCCTACATCCTTGATATTATCCTCGGCGACCCGAAATGGCTTCCGCACCCTGTTAGGTGGATAGGGAGATACATTACATTCCTTGAAAACAGAATCAGACAATTTGCAAAGACACCTCTGACAAAAAAGGTTGGTGGTGTTCTTTTATTCATTATTGTTGTTGGAACAGTTTATGGTATTGTCTGGTTGGTTTTCCAACTCTTAACTCATAACTCTCAACTCTCAACTCTCTTCGCCATCTTCATCGCATACACAACAATCTCTATTAAATCTTTACATCAGGAGGCATCGTCTGTAGTCTATGCTTTAGAAAACATCTCAATTGATGAGGCAAGGAAAAGACTTGCCATGATTGTCGGCAGGGATACCCAAAATCTTTCTAAAGAAGACATTTATCGTGCTGTTACTGAAACCGTTTCAGAAAACACATCAGACGGCATTATCGCACCTCTTTTTTATCTTGCAATGGACGGACCCGCTCTGGCAATGGCATACAAGGCTATAAATACTCTGGACTCAATGATTGGTTATAAAAATGAAAGATACAAAAATATTGGCTGGTTTTCTGCAAAAATGGATGATGCTGCCAACTACATCCCTGCAAGGCTTACTGCATTACTGATGGTAATTTCATCATTTATATTAAGACTTGACTGGAAAAATTCTGCAAGAATAGTCTGGCGTGATGCAAGAAACCATACAAGCCTTAATGCAGGCTATCCTGAGGCAGCAGTTGCAGGCGCATTAAACTGCCAACTCGGAGGAGATAATTATTATTTTGGCAGTCTTGTTAAAAAACCGTTGATCGGGGATAAAGTTTCTAAATTGGATGAAGGTGTTGCTGCAGATACTATCAAGATAATGCACTTAACCGCCGTGTTGTTTATCAGCCTTATACTTGCCTTTTCATTTTTAATGCCCTACCTCTTTTAGTCCCTTTACATTCAGTTTTAAATCCTTATTCCCATTCCATTCCTCTACGCAAGGGGTAAATGCCATATCCATATATTTGCCGTCAATAGGGTGCATATCGCCAAAACCGAATGCGATGGCATTAAATATACGGTTCTTCTGGGTTGTCTTAAACCTCAGATGGTTCGTGCCAACAACCTGACTCTGTATTATCTGCACATCCTTGGCACACAGAATGGGTTCGGTATTACCTAGTCCGAACGGTGCAAGACTGTCTATCTCTCTAACAACGTTCTCGTTCAATTCATCGAGATGGACAGGTGCATCTATAGACAACCTTGGTATCAGGTCATCCTCCTTAAGTTTCGATGCAAACTTTAAAAACGCATCTCTAAATGCAAGGACATTGCCCTTGTTTATGTTCAGCCCTGCTGCTGCCTTGTGCCCGCCAAACTTCTCCAGATATTGGCTGCACGCCTGCAGCCCCTCAAGTATATGAAACCCCCTTATACCCCGCCCAGAACCCTTACCTATCTCGCCGGAAATGGATATCAGAATTGTTGGTCTGTAATACATATCAACGAGTCTTGATGCAACAACACCTATTACACCCTGATGCCATTTTTCCGATGCAAGAACGATTGCATTATCCAGATTGTTACGCTTCAAGTAATCCTCTATTATCCCAACAGCCTCGTTGAGTATTTCACTCTCAATATTCTGTCTTGCACTGTTTTCCCTGTCCAGTTCCCTTGCCAACCTTAATGCCTCATCAGGGTTATCTGCGGTCATGAGTTTTACAGATGTATCTGCCTTCTCGAGTCTCCCTGCTGCATTTATCCGCGGTGCAAGTTGAAAACTCACATGACCTGATGTGGTGCTGCCGTTTGAGACCCTGCTTACATCCTTAAGCGCCTTTATGCCGGGTCTTGCTGCACTTGATAATAACTCAAGCCCGCTTCTTGCAAATATCCTGTTCTCATCAACAAGCGGCACCATATCCGCAATTGTCCCAAGTGCAACAAGGTCAAGATAGTTTTTTAGATTTGGCTCTCCATTTGCAAAATAACCATTTCCCCTTAATCTTGAACGGAGCGCCATTATAAGATTAAATGCAACACCAACCCCTGCAAGTTCCTTGAATGGAAAGTTACAGTCAGACTGTTTTGGGTTTAATACAGCGAATGCAGGCGGCACCCTTGATGGAACTTCGTGATGGTCTGTAATTATTACATCCCACCCCAGAGAGTTTGCAAATAAGACTTCGTCATAATTTGATATGCCGCAGTCAGTTGTAATGATTATCTTTGCGCCGTTTTTATATAGACCTTCCAGCGCAGGTTTGTTGAGTCCATATCCTTCTTTTAATCTTTCAGGTATATAATAAGAAACGTTTGCACCAATCTCCTTCAGAAACAGGTACAGGATGGATGTTGCTGTTGTGCCGTCAACATCATAGTCGCCGTAGATAACAATGTTTTCGTTTTTTTGCAGGGCTTCAATAATACGGACAACAGCCTTGTCCATATCTTTCATTAAAAAGGGGTTATGGAGGTTTTTCAGTTCGGGGGATAGAAAACAGAAAGCGCTCTCAATATCAGAGATGCCCCGGTTTATAAGGAGTTGTGCTGTAAGCGGATATATCCCGAGTTCCCTGACAAAGAGTTCCTGCAAAGCCTCATCAGGCTTCTGTATAAACCATCGTTTGTTTTTAATCCTTTTATAATTCTTCACATCACCGGACGGCTATTTTTTCTTCCATAGAAGGACGATCGGACTTGCAACGAATATAGACGAATATGTGCCTATTATAACGCCAATAAAGAGCGCCAGAGAGAAATCATGTATCACATCACCGCCTGCGATAAGCAGTGCGGACAGAACCAGAAGCACTGTGCTTGATGTAACTATTGTCCTTCGCAGAACTTCGTTTATGCTCCTGTTTATCATGGCATCAAGGGTCTCTTTTGTCTTCTTCCTTAAATTTTCCCTTATCCTGTCAAACACAACAACAGTATCCGTAAGCGAATAGCCTGCAAGGGTAAGGAGCGCTGTTATAATCAGAAGATTTATCTCCTTGTTCAAGACATAGAATATCCCTAAAACAGCAAGGACATCGTGGAATGTTGCTATGACTGCTGCAACACCAAACCTTAACTCAAACCTCCATGCAACATACAAAAGTATCCCCAGAAGAGATATTAAGACAGCCCAGAGCGCATCCTTCTGGAGTTTTTTACCTACAGTGGGTCCAACCTCCTCTGTAGAATCAATTGTGAATTTATTATCAGGGAAACCCTTTGCAAATGAGTTTACTATATTTTCCGAAATCTTTCTTACATCACCTTCTGGTTTTTTAAGTCTTATCAAAAGTTTATTGCCCGCTATCTCCTGAAGTTCGCTGTCCTTATAGCCTGTACTTTCCATAAGTTTTCTTGCTTCATCTATTGCAACAGGTCTCTCAAATTTTAACTGGATGCTTACCCCCCCTGCAAAATCAACACCGAGATTTGCCCTGCCCATCGGAATGAGAACTGCTGCAGTGAGTCCAATAACTGCAAGCACAGCAGAAATCAAAAACGCATAATTTTTCTTGCCCACAAAATCTATCTTTGTTTCGCCAAGAATGTCCATCAACTCCTCCCGAAATGCCGTTGTAGTTATATGTGTGTGTGATGCGTTATGAGTAATAAGTAAAATTCAAATTACAAAATACAAATATCAAATAAATTCCAACCACCAATTTCCAATAACCAAACAGCCTTTTATTTGGAATTTAGGTTATTGGGACTTGGTCATTATTTGTAATTTGGGATTCGTTATTTGTCATTTATTTGAACTTATATACTCACCCTCTCAACCCTTCTCCTCTGATGCATTATGTCAAACACGACCTTTGTGCCCACTAACGCTGTGAAAAGGTTTATGAGTATTCCTAAGCTCAATGAAACTGCAAAGCCTTTTATCGGACCGCTGCCGAACTGGAATAAGACTGCTGCTGTGATGAGGGTCGTAACATGGGAGTCTATAACAGTCCACCACGCCCTGTCATACCCTGCATCAACCGCTGCCCTCGGTGTCCTGCCGAGACGCAGTTCCTCTTTTATCCTCTCAAATATCAAAACATTTGAATCAACGCCCATGCCTATAGTCAATATTATCCCTGCAATACCGGGGAGTGTAAGTGTGGCATTAAACCATGCCATTGCACCGAGGAGCATGACTATATTCAGGACAACTGCAAAGTCAGCGATGACACCTGCAAATTTATAATAGACCGCCATAAATAAAAGCACCAATAAGCCGCCGATTACTGCTGCCTTTACACCTGCCTCTATGGAGTCCTGCCCCAGAGAAGGTCCTACTGTAACATTCTGGATTATATTTACAGGCGCAGGCAGTGCGCCAGCCCGAAGCACTATCGCAAGATCAGATGCGTCTTCGTGGGTAAATCTGCCTGTTATCATTGCCTTGCCGCCTCCGATTTTCTCCTGGATATTAGGCGCTGAATAGACATTGCTGTCAAGTACTATGGCAAGTCTCTTGCCGACATTTTCAGAGGTTATCTTTTCAAACTGCCTTGCGCCTTCGCTGTCAAATGTTATGGACACATATGGTTCGTTAAACTGCGTATCTATGGCAACCCTTGCATCTGTTAATGAATCTCCTGTAAGGAGTGTCTGCTTCTTTAAAAGAAAGGGGGTCTGCCTTACAGTGCCTGCTTCTTTATCTGTAATCCTCTGATATAAGACTTCATCACCTTCAGGCACATTACCCTCAAGTGCCTTCCGTATGTCCCCTGTTTCATCAACAAGTTTAAATTCAAGGACTGCTGTCTTTCCGATAAGTGCAATTGCCCTTTCAGGATCTTTCATACCCGGTAACTGCACGATTATCTCATTTACTCCCTGCTTCTGTATAAGCGGCTCTGCAACACCGAATTTGTCAACACGGTTTCTTATAGTTTCCAATGCCTGTGA
>MGPS01000069.1 GCA_001797495.1 Deltaproteobacteria bacterium GWC2_42_11 | reverse complement strand
TTTACAGTCGAAAAAAGAGGTAGATATGTCAGAAGTTCAAACTGCCTTTCCTTATGACCCTTCACGAATCTCAAAAATCAAAACTATAGAGAGACACAAGTGGAATCCTGATAAGAAACACATTTATTGGAAGATGGTTACGACATCAGGACTGTTCAGGAACTACTTTGACACAAGGATGTCAGCACAACAATGGTTTACACCCATGTATTAAATCGTGGAGGAAAGGGGGTGATTAGTCCGGCAGACAGACTCTAAAAACCGGCTTATACTGTAAAAATCGCAGTATAAGACAAATCAGGAAAGTATGATTATTTTTAGTATAACCTATTGGAACTTTTAGATTTATGGATTTAGCAACATGAAATATACGGATGGCTCATACTTCAGAAATTGCAGTATTTGTCAGATTATTTGGGCAGTATAATACATGTTCTGCGGACTAGGTGGGGGATGAGAGAAGGAGCCCCCAGAACTCTGAGGTCTGCAGCAGCTGACTTGGAGGAACAATGAAAAGGTCGATGGGGTTGTTTGGACTGGCTCTTACCCTCGCCGTATGTGTGCTCGTGAGTATTGCCGTAGCCGAGTTTCCCGGTCAGCTGATTCCTGCCGAGAAATCAATCGGCACCTGGCTGAATAGCCTCAAGGGAAGGTCAATGGCACAGATCGAAGCCGATTTGGGCTCGCCAGCGGAGAAGGCTACATGGAGTTTCAGGGGCAGCAATCCACCGTTATTGCGCTACAAGACTCCGGGGGGCGCCAAGATTGAGATATACTTCGCTGAGGGAACGGCAGTGTATCTATCCTATCAGCTGATGTCTCAATAGCGACCGCTCTGTTTCGTGGCCCACACAGGATCGAGTCTTCTCAACACACGGTGCGCGTCACTTCGAGGGAAAATAGGGACAGCTGTCCCTATTTTCCCCTCCCTATTTTTCTATTTTTCGGAACAAGGCAATCCAGCCGACGTCTTACAGCCGCGGCTGATTTTGTCGTTGGGCATAATAACAAAATAGCCACTTTTATCTTATTGCAATCGGAGTATGTTTTAATTGCGAAATAGCAATGGATATTTGAGGGCAGAAAAAGCATAATGCCAAATATTATTGACATACACATATAATATCTATATGATATGTGTAGGAGGTGGACATGGCTAAGGTAAGATACCAGATGTTTCTGGAAGCAGAGCAAAAACAAAATTTGGAGAAGATTCAAAGAGACTTTAAAATATCGGTTGCCGAAATAATCAGAAATGCGATAGACAGTTTTTTGTCTGAATTAAAAGTGAAGAAAAAATTGCCGGTAAAGGATGATATGGCAGATAAACTTCTCTCTATTGCAGGGGCATGCAAAGGCGGGCCTAAAGACCTTTCCGACAGGCATGACAGATACCTATACGGAACAGACAGAAAATGACAAAGGTCTTTTTTGATACATGGGGATGGGTTGCCATTGCGCATAAAAACGACACTCATCATTATGAAGCAATTACCTTCTGCAGAAACTTCCTTCCGAATAAAGGCGCTCCAGTAACTACGGACTATATCCTTGCCGAGACAATAACACTTCTAAGGGCAAAAACAGAAGCCGATGGAGTCAATCTCTTTATTGACACAATCCTCGAAGCTGTCGAAAAAGGCAGAATACTGCTTGAAAGGATTGATGAAAAGAGGTGGCAAAAGGCATGGAACCAGAGCAAGAAATATAAAGATAAATCTGGAATTTCCTTCGTTGATTTTACATCATTTGTAGTAATGAAAGAAATGGGGTTGACTTCTGCCCTGACAGCAGATAAGCATTTTGAAGAAATTGGGATGGGGTTCAAGAAACTGTTTTAAGGACATCTTCACAATAAAGGGCGAAAGATGGACGCGCCTTATTATTCAGTTTGCCAAAATCGCCCGCTGAAGAGAGCGCATCGACAGGCTGGTTTATGGCCTCTACTGGTTGACGAGGTGGTTTACAAAAACTTCCCATCTTCTGAAGGGGATGGGCAGATCACAACAGGAGGATTATTTTATGAAGAATATTGATATGCAGGTTCAGGGAGACATACTTACTGTCAAGGTAGATTTAAAAAAGGAGTTTGGTCCTTCTGCTTCCGGGAAGACTACAATAATTGCAACTACCGAAGGAAATGTTACAGCGCCTGAGCATGAAAATATTAGGATAGGAATAAACGTGTATAGGAAAAAATAACCGAGAAGCGTATGGGCGAGATTAAAATCGATAAGGTAATAAAGTCGCATAGAAAGACAATTGCCCTTGTAATAACGCAGGACTCCGCACTTGTGGTACGTGCCCCTTTCTTTACACCGCTTGAATACATTCAGAAGTTGATTGAGAAAAAGCGTTTCTGGATAAATAAAAAGCAGGAAGAGATAAGGAAAAGACCGATAGTAAAGCCAAAAGAATTTGTCAGCGGCGAAGGTTTTTTATTTTTGGGGAAGAGTTACAAACTTGAGATTATGGATGATTTGCTAACCGACATTGAGTTGCAGGATACTCTGCGGATTTCGAGAACCAGATTGCCAGTGGCAAAGGAAACGTTGATAGCATGGTATAAAGAACGCGCCCTTGAAAAAATAAAGGAACGATGCGAATGGTATGCAAGACTGATAGGATACAAGCCAACATCAGTAAAGATTACCGGCGCTAAAAGGAGATGGGGCTCTTGCGGACCAAGAGGAACGCTCAATTTTAGCTGGCGGCTTATCATGACACCGCTTGAAGTGGTGGATTATGTGGTAGTTCATGAATTGGTTCATCTGAAAGAAAAAAGTCATGCAAAGAGGTTTTGGAATAAGGTGAGAGCCATTCTTTACGATTATAAGAAAAGGGAGAAGTGGTTGAAGGAAAATAAAGCAGCGGTTATCCTATAGTCCCCGGCCCAGGAATTTTAACCGGGTGCACATTCTGTCTGCTAAATCGGGGGGAATCCTCTCTTGCTACAACTCGCTCAGCCTTTGCTCAAATTCTTTGGATTTTGCATCATGCTCGGCGGTCAGCGATTCCAACTCTTTAAAAAGGGTTTCAATACCGTTGTTCAATTTATGAATGGAAACAGACACCATTGATATGGTTTCGCCATCCCCCTTTTCCGAAGCCTCCACAAGTGCATGGCTGTCATTCTCTACATCCTTTTCCAGAAGCATGATGTTTTTTTCAACATCCGCAATCATCTTTTGCAGAGGCCCCAATATTTTTGAACGGCTCTCGTTTAATTGCGCCCTGAGCCTCCGTATCTCTTTTTTATTGATATTTTTGTTTTGTCTGTTATTGGGACGACCGGCGTCAGCCTCCTCTGCTCTCTCGCTTTCCCATCCTACCTGATCCAGAAACTCCTGATAGGTTCCCTCAAACACATCTACCTTGCCGTTGTCAAATACAATCAGCCTGGTGGCTATGGAATTGAGGATCATCTCGCTGTGAGTGACGATGATAATCCCGCCGTTAAATGCCTCAATAGCCTCAACCATGGAATCAATGGCATCCATATCCAGATGATTGGTAGGTTCATCCAGCAGAAGGAGATTGGCAGGGGTTACCAGTATCTTTCCCAGCAAAACCCTGCTCCTTTCGCCGCCGGAAAGCACCGCTACCTTTTTCAGCGCCTTGTCGCCGTCAAACATCATGATCCCGCATATCTTGCGGGCAGCGCCGCGGTTGCAATCAGGATGCGTGTCAATTATCTCCTGCTCAACAGTTTTTTGAGGGTCAAGACGGTTTATATTTGTCTGTCCAAAATAGGCGGCAGTTAAATTTTGATTGTGTTGAACCGTTCCTGTTTGCGGCTGCAATTCACCTGCAAGCATACTCAAAAGCGTGGTCTTGCCTTTTCCGTTTTTGCCGATAATGGCAATCCTGTCATTTTTCCCAACGGCTATGTTTAAGCCGTTAATAAGCGGCGGAGTGTCCTGCTTGTAAGAAAACGATATGTTTGCAGCATTCATCAGCCATTTGCCGGGGAAAGGCGCTGCCTTGAATGAAAAATCAAGGGTTCTTATATCAGACAGTTTTTCCAGTTTTTCCATCTTTTCAAGTGCCTTTATCCGCGACTGGACGGCCTTTGCCTTTGTAGCCTTTGCCCTGAAGCGATTGATAAACTCCTCCACTTCACTGCGCTTTTTTGAGTCATTAATGCGGGTCTTCTCATGTATCTCTTCTTCCTGCAATATCTGCTGATACAGTTTCTGCGTAGGTCCGGCAATCTTTCGCATCTTGCAGCGGTGTATGCCCATAGTGTGGGTTGTTACACTGTCCATAAAGTCGCGGTCATGGGTGATGATCATCAGCTCGCCTTTCCATTTGCGGAGAAACCGCGTCAGCCATCGCACGGACACAATGTCCAGATAATTGGTCGGTTCGTCAAGAAGAAGGAGGTTAGGCTCGGAGACCAACACCTTGGCGAGATTCAGACGAATCTGATAGCCGCCGGAGAGTATCAAAGGACTACGGTTAAAATCATCAAGAGTAAACCCAAGTCCCATGAGAATGGCTTCCACCTTGTAACTTTCATCAATTCCATCCTCGGATACAGGAAGGCTGAGGCATCCCTCTTTCAGAACAGTATCCTCTGTAAAACGGATGTGCTGGGAAAGATGTCCGATGGTGTAATAATTCGGAATGCTGATAATTCCTGCGTCAGGATGTTCTTGTCCGAGTATCATCCTGAAGAGGGTTGTTTTACCGTGTCCGTTTCTGCCGACCAATCCAATCCGTTCTCCTGGATTTATGACAAAACTGACATTATCAAAAATCTCCTGTCTTCCGTAAGCCTTTTCCAAACCGCTGACCTTAAGCATATATATCCAATCCTCCCTGTATGCGTATAGTTACGCAGCAATCATCTTCTTTACCTTTTTCTAAAAATGTGAACCCGTCCCCGAATTTCGTCGGCTATCTCCTACTCATGTTTTATTTCGAGAGGGTGAAGGTGGTTTATCAAAGGCATCTATGGCTAAATGTGAACAGCTGACAACGATAAACAAAGCCTTGCTTATAAGAGGGCATTTTGCAGGTAAAATAAGTGGCGAAGAGGTGAAGTAACCAGTTACTCCCCTTTCTGCTCCCTTGTCATAAGTTTATAAACTGCATCCCGTGCATCTTTATTTTTGTATAATATATTATAAACCTGTTCTGTTATGGGCATAGGTACTCCATGCCTTTTAGACAGTTCATACGCGGCCATTGTTGTCCTGACCCCCTCTGCAACCATTTTCATGTTTTTTAATATCTCGTCAAGTCCAAATCCTTTGCCTATCATGCTCCCGACATATCTATTCCTGCTTAACTTACCTGTGCATGTGAGGACCATGTCGCCGAGTCCTGAAAGTCCTGAAAATGTTAATGGGTTTGCACCAAGTTTACCCCCCAGCCTGGTTATTTCAGCAAGTCCTCTTGTCATGAGCGCTGCCCTTGCGTTATTCCCAAGCCCCAGTCCGTCACATATACCTGCTGCGATTGCTATTACATTTTTTAATGCGCCGCCGAGTTCAACACCTGCCACATCGGAATTTGTATATACCCTGAAATATTCTGTACCGAACAACCCCTGAAATCTCTCTGACACCTCCTTTTTTTCACCTGCTATACAGACAGCGGTAGGGAGTTTCAGGCATACCTCTTTTGCAAACGAAGGACCTGACAGCACCGCTATATTTTTATGCATAACTTCAGGAAGGATTGTCTTAAATATCCCTGAAACTGTCAGGAGTGTGTCATCTTCTATCCCCTTTGATGCACTCAATATCAGGGTGTTCGGAGAGAAGAGGTGTTTTGCAGACTGTACAACAGATCTTACATGGTGTGATGGCAAGGCACAAACTATAAAGGTTTTTTCTTTGACAGCATGTTCCATTAATGTTGTCGGCTGGATATTCCCAGAGAGTTTTATGCCAGGGAGGTAGTCTGGATTTTCACCTATTTTCTTTATCTTCTGGCAGAGGTCATCCCTCCGTACCCATAAACTAACATTATAACCCTTTTCTGCAATAAGGTTTGCAAGTGTTGTGCCCCACGAGCCTGCACCGATTATCCCTATCTCTTCCATATTACTCCTGTCCTACTTTAGTTTGACGCTGAAAAACGCCCATCTTTATATACAATCCCTTGAAGCCAAATAAAGCTTTTTGTTTTTAAAAGTGCGTTTTTCAGCGTGAACTACTTTAATCTTGCTTCAATACTGCGTATCCGTTCCCAAACAGCCTCTTTATTTGTGTATCTGTCCGCTACCTCTTTATAAAGTTTTAATGCGCCATTCAAATTGTCAGTCTCCTCAAGGCATACAGCCTTGCCTAATTTTGCCTCTGCTGCAAAGGCATCCTCAGGGTAGTTCCTGATAACATAATCATATGCCTTTATAGCATCATTGAGTTTACCCTCAAGGTAATATGTATTCGCTATCTGGTAATAGATTTTGGGTGCAAGATCGCTGAAGGGATAGTTCTTTGTCAGTTCCTGGAGTTCTATCCTTGTCTGTGCCGTATCTGACAACTTAAGATAGCACATTGCGATTTCATAGTGGAACTGTTCCCTCCCATACCCGCTTGAATTTTCTGTAAGCCATTGGTATTCAGATATTGCCTTTTGATAATTACCCTGCCTGTTATAGATTTCAGCCATATCCTTTCTGGCAGAAAATACCTCTGTGGAGTACGGGTACATCAGCATCAGCCTCTCGTAAGACCTTACAGCCTCGTTGTCGTTATGCATGTAGAGGTTATATATCCTTCCTGTCTTGTACTGTGCCTGCGATGCGAACTGACTCCCCGGATGTTTTTCAACAATAATTTGATAGTTTTTTATAGCTTTTATGTAATCCCCTTTTGAAAGGAGTTCTTCTGCCCTCTGGTATATATGCAGTGCAGGGTCGTCAGAACAGGCGGCAAGTACTGTTACAAGCATTAATTGGTATAAAATTATTAAAAACCTGCCGCTATTCTTCATCCCCTTCCTCTTTCTCCGCAATAGACGCTATACCTGTTACCTTTTCACTATCTTCGACATCTATCAGTCGTACTCCCTGCGTATTTCTTCCTATCACAGAGACATCCTTCATATCTATTCTTATAATCTTGCCTACATTGGTCGTAATCATGAGTTCATCTTCGACGTTTACCTGCGCAATACCTGCTACAGAACCGTTCTTGTCAGTTACCTTGATGTTTATAATCCCCATGCCGCCCCGCTTCTGGCTTCTGTATTCAGACGCATCTGTCCTCTTCCCGTAACCTTTTTCAGTTACAGTGAGGATTGTCCTGTTCTCATCAAGGGGTTCCATTGCTACAATGACATCGTCATCTGTGAGGCTTATCGCCCTTACACCCCTTGCAGTCCTCCCCATATCCCTGACTTGTGATTCGTTAAACCTTATTGCCTGCCCGTTCCTTGTGCCTATAAATATCTCTTTTGTGCCGTCTGTAAGCCTTGATGATATAAGTTCGTCACCTTCGTCCAGACCAAGTGCAATAATGCCCCCTGAACGGATATTTGAAAATGCTGTCAGATCAGTCTTTTTGATGACGCCGTGTTTTGTAGCCATAACTATGAACTTCCCTTCTGCAAATTCCTTTACAGGGAGGAATGCAGTTATCTTTTCACCGCTTGCAATGTTTAGTATATTTATAATCGCCTTCCCCTTTGCAGCAGTGCCTGCCTGCGGTATATCATATACCTTAAGCGGATATGCCTTGCCTTTGTCTGTGAAGAATAGGATGTAACTATGCGTTGACGCCACAAACAGGTATTCTACAAAGTCCTCTTCTTTGGTTGTCATGCCTGACCTGCCCTTGCCGCCACGCTTCTGTGTCCTGAACAGACTTGTAGGATTTCTCTTTATATATCCGCCGTGAGTTATATTCACTACCATATCTTCTTCAGCGATTATGTCCTCAATGGTTATCTCCTCTGCCTTTGCAATAATCTCAGTGCGCCTTTCGTCGCCAAATTGTTTCTTTATTTCCTTGAGTTCATCGATGATAATCCCCATTAACAGTTTTTCATCTGCCAGTATCTCTTCAAGTTTTTTGATGGTATTAAGAACCTCTTTCCTCTCCTCTATAATCTTATCTCTTTCAAGTGCTGTCAGCCTCTGGAGTTTCATGTCAAGTATTGCCTGAGCCTGTATATCAGTGAGTTTAAACTTCCTGATGAGACCATCCTTTGCCTCATCAGGGCTTTTGCTCTTCCTGATAAGTGTTATGACCTCATCAAGATTGTCTATCGCTATTTTCAGCCCCTCAAGTATATGTGCACGTTCCCTTGCCTTTTTAAGTTCAAAGGTTGTCCTTCTTGTTACTACCTCTTTTCTGAACCTTATAAACTGCTCAAGGAGTTCCTTCAGGTTCAGCACCCTAGGCTGGCCGTCAACTATTGCAAGGTTTATAATGCCGAAGGTTGCCTGCATCTGCGTATGGAGATAAAGGTTATTCAGTATGATCTCTGCAATCTCATCCTTCTTAAGTTCAACAACAATCCTCATCCCCTCCCTGTCTGATTCATCCCTTATGTCAGAGATACCCTCAATCTTTTTATCTCTTACCAGTTCAGCGATCCTTTCAATAAGTTTTGCCTTGTTGACCTGATATGGTATCTCGGTTATCACAATGGACTGCCTGTTTGTGCGCGGGTTCTTCTCTGTTATTGCCCTCGCCCGCATCTGGATAATACCCCTGCCTGTTGTATACGCATCTTTTATGCCTTCCTTTCCGTGGATAAAACCGTATGTTGGGAAATCAGGACCGGGGATAAATTTTATAAGATCATTTATCGTTGCCGCGGGGTTGCCCGTAAGGTATATAAGGGCATCTATCACCTCAATCAGGTTATGCGGGGGCATATTTGTTGCCATGCCTACAGCAATGCCTGAAGAACCGTTTACAAGGAGGTTTGGGAATGCAGCAGGGAGGACAAGTGGCTCTTTCAGAGATTCGTCATAGTTAGTTCCCCAGTCAACCGTTTCCTTTTCTATATCCGCAAGCAGCCTGCCAGCGAGTTTTGCCATCCTTACTTCTGTGTAACGCATCGCAGCAGGAGGGTCCCCGTCAACAGAGCCGAAGTTGCCCTGACCGTCTATGAGTGGGTATCGCAGCGAAAAATCCTGAACCATTCTTGTTATTGCGTCATAAACTGCGGTGTCGCCGTGAGGATGATATTTGCCGATTACATCTCCGACAACGCGGGCGGATTTTTTATAAGGTTTATTCCACTCATTCCCCATCTCGTGCATTACATAGAGTATGCGCCTGTGGACAGGTTTTAAGCCGTCTCTTACATCAGGCAATGCCCTGCCGATGATAACGCTCATCGCATAGTCCAGATAGGACTTTTTCATCTCGTCTTCAATATAAACCGGAATCTTTTCCTGAGCCATTTAACCTCCAAAAAAGTAGTAAGTGTATGGGTGAATGAGTGAATGAGTTAGACCCATCTACTCATTTTCACTCATTCACTGTTCTTCTTCTATCTCTCCCACCAGATCATACGCCCCTGCCGCTGTTATCCTGACATCAACTATAGCGCCTGCATCAGCATTACCTCTATTTATGTATGTTACACCATCCACATCAGTCGCCTGTGAAACTGCCCTGCCTTTCAGAAGAAGGTCTGTCTCTTCACTTACCCCTTCTACAAGAACCCTGACAGATGAACCCAGAAGGGACCTGTTCTTTTCAAGGGTAATCTTTTTCTGTATAGTCATTATTTTACGCATCCTCCTGTTTTTTATTGTCTCTGAGACCTGTCCCTTCATATTATATGCTGGTGTGCCCTCTTCCCTTGAGTATTTAAACACACCGAGCCTGTCAAACTCCACCTCCTTTACAAAATCAAGGAGTTCATTAAACTCCTTTTCTGTCTCTCCGGGAAAGCCGACTATAAGAGATGTCCGCAAAACCACATCAGTGATTTCCTGCCTTATCTTTTTTATAAGTATCTCAATTTCATTTCTTGTTGCAGTGCGGTTCATTGCCTTTAATATCCTGTTATTTATGTGCTGAACAGGGACATCAATATATTTGCAAATCTTTTCTTCATCCTTTATGAGTTTTAAAAGGCTGTCAGTTATTCTGCCCGGATAAAGATATAAGAGCCTGATCCATTCTATTCCCGCCACATTTGCCAACTCTTTTAAAAGGTCTTCAAGTTTTTTTGAATCCTTTGTATCTCTCCCGAATGATGTTATATCCTGTGCTATAAGGTTTATCTCTTTAACGCCCTGTCCTGCAAGGTTTTCAACCTCTTTTACAATTGAGGTTG
>MGPS01000068.1:18118-18405 GCA_001797495.1 Deltaproteobacteria bacterium GWC2_42_11 | reverse complement strand
AGGCCATATAGCAGTCCTCATCCTGCCAATGGACAAATCAGAGGCAGATGCAATATCTATAAAAATAAAAAGGTGCATAAGCACCACAATATGCAGCCTGAATCGCATAACCAAATTTTAACAAAACTAAATCATCTTATGCAAGATAAATTGGGACTATTCTTATAAATGCATAGGAAAAATGCACCCTTTGCCTCAAGAATGTCTTTTTGCTGTTGCTGCCTGTACGTTGCACGTAGACAGTCCAAAGGGAAAAGGCATTATGCTTGACTGAAATATATTGCACA
>MGPS01000068.1:17803-18111 GCA_001797495.1 Deltaproteobacteria bacterium GWC2_42_11 | reverse complement strand
CTTTTTCGCACTATGCCTGAAAATGCTGTAGAAAGATTTGAAGTAAAATATCTTCAGATACTTAATGAAAAAGGAGAGGCAGACTTCAGCCTGATGCCGACCCTTTCTGACGGGGATATAAAGAGGTTATATGAACTCATGGTGCTGTCAAGGCATTTTGACAATATGGCGCTCAACCTGCACGCAGAGGGGAGGCTTGGCACTTATGCGTCAATACTCGGACAGGAAGCGTCCCAGACAGGGAGTGCGTTTGCAATAGATAATACAGACTGGATATTCCCATCATTCAGAGAAATGGGCGTTTATAT
>MGPS01000068.1:17652-17785 GCA_001797495.1 Deltaproteobacteria bacterium GWC2_42_11 | reverse complement strand
GTGGAAGCTGCTTCAGTACTGGGCAGGGGATGAAAGAGGTGTCAGCATACCCGAAGGATTGAACATATTCCCTGTGTCTGTGCCAGTTGGAACGCATATACCTCATGCTGTAGGCGCTGCGTTTGGTGCAAAG
>MGPS01000068.1:0-17549 GCA_001797495.1 Deltaproteobacteria bacterium GWC2_42_11 | reverse complement strand
CTGTTGTATTTATCTGCCAGAACAACCAGTGGGCAATATCCCTCCCCAGAGAAAAACAGACAGCAGCAAAGACCATTGCACAAAAAGCGTATGCATACGGGTTTGAAGGCATTCAGGTTGACGGGAATGACATATTCGCTGTTTATAAGGCAACAAAAGATGCTCTGGAAAAGGCAAGGTCAGGCGGAGGGCCAACTTTGATTGAATGCCTTACGTACAGGATGGCAGACCACACAACAGCGGATGATGCCTCAAGATACAGGAGTGAAGAGGAGGTTTTGAAATGGAAGGCAAAAGACCCTCTCCTGCGTTTAAGGCTGTTCATGGAAAAGAAAGGCATATGGAATAAGAAGTATGAGGATGAGGTAATAAAAAAGGCTGATGAGGAAGTTAATAAGGCAGTAAAGATGGAAGAAGGTGTTGAGCATCCGAAACCAGAGGATATGTTTAGATATACATACAAGGAATTGACAATAAGGCAGGTAAAGGAAATAAAACTATGCCAAAACTAAACATGGTGCAGGCAATAAACCTTGCCCTAAAGCAAGAGATGGAAAAAGACAAGGATGTTGTGATTCTTGGAGAAGATGTCGGAAGAGACGGCGGTGTGTTCAGGGTAACAGAAGGCATCCTTGAAAAATTTCCTGACAGGATTTTTGATACGCCTCTTGCTGAATCAGGGATTATAGGAACTGCAATCGGCATGGCAGTATATGGATTAAAACCTGTTGCAGAGATTCAATTCATGGGTTTCACATATGCAGGACTTGAGCAATTATTTTCACATGCAGCAAGGATACGTTCCCGCTCAAGGGGCAGATACACATGCCCTCTTGTTGTGAGGACACCCTGCGGCGCAGGGATTAAGGCGCCTGAACTCCATTCAGAATCAACAGAGGCGCTATTCTGCCATGCATCGGGTCTAAAGGTTGTCTGCCCGTCAACACCTTATAATGCAAAAGGGCTTTTAATATCAGCAATAAGAAACCCTGACCCTGTAATATTCCTTGAGCCTTCAAGAACATATCGTGCAATAAAGGAGGAAGTGCCTGAAAAAGAATATACAGTGCCGATTGGCAAGGCAAGGATTGTGCAGGAAGGAAAAGATATTACAATAGTTACATGGGGAAATATGCTGCACAGGACATTGGACAGTATAGTCCCGCTTAGCAGGATAGATGGCTTTGATGCAGATATAGAGGTTATTGATTTAATGACCCTTTCTCCTTTTGATGAAGAGACTGTTATAAATTCAGTTAAAAAGACAGGGAGACTCGTAATTGTGCATGAGGCAGCAAAAAACTGCGGGCTCGGCGCAGAGGTTTCAGCAACTATTGCTGAAGAGGCAATGCTTTATCTGAAATCACCGATAATCAGGGTTGCAGGCTTTGATGTGGTCATGCCTTTTGCTAAACTGGAGGATAGTTATATCCCCACAAAGGAACGTATTGCCGATGCACTGAAGAAGGTGATGGAATATTAATGGGAGGATTTTAGGGCCGCGGGTTTGTAAACGGGGCAGGCAGCCGCAGAAGGACATTCTTGGAGCAAATCATTTGGAAAACAGACCAACCACTGCCATCATAGACAAAGACGCATTAAGGCATAATTATCTTGAGATTAAAAAACATCTGGCAAGAGATGTAAATATACTTGCGGTTGTAAAGGCAGACGCATACGGGCATGGCGCTAAAGAGGTCTCAAAAACTCTGGAAGGACTTGGCTGTAAATATCTGGGCGTTGCCATACTGGAAGAAGGGATTGAACTCAGAAATGCAGGCATCAGGT
Source organism: Deltaproteobacteria bacterium GWC2_42_11 (assembly GCA_001797495.1). Lineage (GTDB taxonomy): Bacteria > Desulfobacterota > GWC2-55-46 > UBA9637 > GWC2-42-11 > GWC2-42-11. The sequence continues at coordinate 15,761 of MGPS01000068.1, read as the reverse complement.
CAGATATAATTATACTCGGCGGGATATACAATGGTCAGGCAGACGATGTTATAAAATATAATCTGACGCCTGTGGTATATGACATGAAGACCGCGGAGGTTTTAAACAATGCAGCAAAGGGGAAAAACCAGAAGATAAAAATCCACGTAAAGATTGATACAGGCATGGGGAGGCTTGGAATCCTCCCAGAAGAGGTATCATCTTTTTTCAACAGGTTAAAGGGACTTAAAAACATTGAAGTTGAAGGGGTTATAACACACCTCGCTGAGATTGATGAAGACGAGAGGGGATATTCAGGCGCTCAGATGAATCTTTTTTTAAAGGCGATAAACATGATAAAAGAGGCTGGCTTCGACCCCATGCTCAAACATATTGCAAACAGCGCCGCTGCCATAAACCTCCCGTCATTACATTTTAATCTTGTAAGACCAGGGCTTATGCTGTATGGTGTTTACCCTGAAAAGAGGCTGAGGCAGAAAATAAAGTTAAAGCCCATGATGGAGATAAAAAGCCGTATAATACAGTTAAAAAGGATACCTGCTGGTTCTTCAGTAAGTTATGGGAGGACATTTACAGCAAAAAGAGAAACTATCATAGGGGTTGTGCCTGTGGGTTACGGAGACGGTTACCTGAGGTGTCTTTCAAATAAAGGGGAAATGCTTGTGCATGGCACACGGACGAAAGTAGTTGGCGTGGTATGCATGGATTTGACAATGTTGGATGTGACGGATATAAATAATGTCAGCAAGGGGGATGAGGTAACCATTCTTGGCAAGAACGGGGATGAAGAAATTACAGCAGAGGAACTCGCTGAAAAGTGCAACACTATCCCATATGAAATACTTTGCGGCATAAGCAAAAGGGTTCCAAGGGTATATAAAGGATGAGCGGATTTTTTGAATACATAGGTGAGATGGCAGAGAACGCCATCAGGGTAACAGGCGAGATATTTCTCATGCTCTATCAATCTGTTGTATGGATGTTCGTGCCGCCGTTTAAGTTGAGGAATCTGTTCAAACAGATGGAGTTCGTTGGTGTAAAGAGTATGTTTGTTGTCCTCCTGACAGGCTCGTTCACAGGTATGGTGCTTGCGCTCCAGAGTTACAATGCGCTCAAGAGGTTCGGCGCAGAGAGCCTTGTTGGTCCTACAGTCGCACTCAGCATGGCAAGGGAACTCGGTCCTGTTTTAACAGGGCTTATGGTTACAGGGAGGGCAGGCTCTGCCATGGCAACAGAACTGGGGACAATGCGGGTTACAGAGCAGATAGACGCCCTTTATACCATGGCGGTAAACCCGATAAAATATCTGGTTGTGCCGAGGATTATAGCAGGGATTTTGATGTTGCCTGTCCTGACAGTTATTGCAGACTTTATCGGAGTGGCAGGCGGATATTTTATAAGCGTGCATGTCCTGAACATAAACCCCGGCGTATATATAGGAAGGACGATTGATTTCGTAAAGGTCGAGGATATATTTGACGGCTTGATAAAGTCATTTTTCTTCGGGCTAATACTTTCGCTTGTCGCATGTTATCAGGGCTTTTACACAAAGGGCGGCGCTGAAGGGGTTGGAAGGGCAGCAACCAAATCTGTTGTTATGGCATCTGTCTTAATACTTATTGCAGATTATTTCCTGACATCCATGATGTTAAAGTAATTTGACGCTGAAAAATTATTATGATAAAGATTACTGACCTGAAAAAATCTTTTAACAGCAAGAAGGTGCTTGACGGTGTTAACCTTGATATAGAACAGGGGAAGATTACCGTAATTATAGGCAGGAGCGGCGAGGGGAAGAGTGTCCTTATAAAACACATCATAGGACTCCTGAAACCTGACGGCGGAAGCATTTCGCTTGATGACGAAGATATTACAGCAATGGATGAAAAGGAACTCAACAATGTCCGAAAGAGGTTTGGTATGCTCTTCCAGAGTGCAGCGCTCTTTGATTCAATGACAGTTGCGGAAAATGTCGGCTTCCCGTTAAAGGAGCATACTGACATGGATGAAGATAAGATAATGGAGATAGTCAAAGATAAACTGAAAAGGGTTGGGCTTGTTGGTGTAGAAAACATGATGCCTGCGGATTTAAGCGGCGGCATGAAAAAGAGGGTGGGACTTGCAAGGGCTATAGCAATGGACCCTGAGATAGTCCTGTTTGATGAACCTACAACAGGGCTTGACCCTATCATGTCAGATTCTATTGCGCATCTCATGCTTGAAACACAGAAGGATTTGAAGACAACATATATCGCCATAACACATGACATTCCGCTTACATACAAGATAGCAGATAAGATAGCGATGCTCCACGAGGGGAAGATAATTGAGACGGGTACTGTGAAAGAGATAAAGGCTTCAACAAACCCTGTCCTGATGCAATTTGTAGAGGGCAGGGCAGAAGGGCCGATTAAAGTATATTGAACACGGAGATTGAAAATGCTTAAACTTACTCCAGAGGCAAAGGTCGGCATGTTTGTGCTGCTCGGTGTGATTATCCTCGTATATATGTCCTTAAGGATAGGGGGGATACAGTTTGGTAAAGGCGAAGGTTATGAGATATTTGTAAAACTCCCTTCTGCTGCAGGCCTTGATAAGGATGCCTCAGTCCGCATTGCAGGTGTTGAAGTCGGGAGGGTTAAGGACATACTGCTGGAAGATAATAAGGCAAAAGTTATCATAAGGGTTCATCCTGATGTAAAAGTTGGCACTGACTTTGTTGCTGTCCTTAAGACAAAAGGGCTCCTCGGTGAAAGATACCTTGAACTGATACCCGGTTCACCCAACGCATCCATGATAGAACACGGCGGCGAGATAACAAGGGTTACCACATATACTGATATGGACAGGCTCGTCGGGCAGTTAAGTGAAATTGCTACAGATATTAAGGCTGTAAGTTCTTCGGTAAGCAGTGTGCTTGGCGGGGGCGAGGGAGAAGCAGTTTTAAGAAGGATCGTTACAAACATTGAAGAGGTTACAACAAACCTGAATACAGTTATCTCATCAAACGATGAAAAGTTCGGCAGGATGCTTACAAACTTTGAAGAGTTTTCAAAACTCCTGAAAGACAAGAGCCCTGAAATAGCAGATGGCATGAAGAATATTGCGGATAACCTTAATCAAGTTATAACAGAAAACAGGGAGAACCTAAAGGGGGGCATAAGCAACCTCAAGTCAGCATCAGTAAAACTTGAAGAGACTATGGAGACCCTTAATAAACTGGCAAAGAATGTTGAACCCAAGATAGACGATGCGATTACATCTATTGGAGGCGCAGCAAAGAAGGTTGATGATACTGCTTCTTCTATCGGGAATGTCGCAAAAAAGATTGATAAGGGTGAGGGGACCATCGGGAAACTCATAAACGACCCGTCAACCCATGACAACCTCAACAAGACCCTTACAGGCATAAACACATACATTACAAAAGCAGACCAGTTCAAGACATTCCTCGGGTTCAGGTCCGAATATCTCTTTGGTGCAGGCGATGCAAAGAGTTACCTCTCCTTGAGGATACAACCGAAGGCCGACAAATATTATCTGATAGAAGTTGTTGATGACCCGCAGGGAAGAAGAAAGACAAAGACAACAGAGACAACAACCGGCGGCATTACCACAACAACAAAAGAGGTCATAACAGAAGACCAGATAAAATTCAGCGCCCAGATAGCAAAGAGGTTCCATGATGCAACACTGCGCGGCGGCATTATAGAGTCAACAGGCGGTTTTGGTGTTGATTATTACCTGTTTAATGACAGACTGAAACTCACACTTGAAGCATTTGACTTTGATAAAAAACGCAATCCAAGAGTCAAGACAGCAGCAACATATAATATAAACAAATACTTCTTTGTAACAGGCGGCTATGATGACGTTATAAGCAAGGTTGGCGGTGAATCCCTCTTTATAGGTGCAGGCTTCCACTTTGAAGACGAAGACATAAAATATCTGCTTACCAGCGCACCCATACCAACAAGATAGTTCATAGTTCACAGCTCATAGCAACCAACTATGAACGATCAACTACGAACTATGAACTATAAACTCGGCATTGCCTTTGACATAGGCACTACAACAATCGTCGGTTCTCTTATTGATTTAGAAAAGTGCAAAAAGATTAAGACCGCATTTTTGCCGAACCCCCAGATAAAATGGGGAAGAGATGTTCTTTCAAGGGTTTCAGCCTGCATTGAAAATCCGCAAATACTTAAAACACTCCAAAACGAAGTGCTAACCACATGCAATGGAATCATCAGAAATCTCATAAACCATGAGCAGGTTGGATTTATAACCATAGCAGGCAATTCTGTAATGGAGCACCTTCTTCTCGGCATATCTCCTGCCCCTCTCGCAAAGGTTCCATATAAACCAGCATTTAAAGAGGCAAAAAAAATCAAGGCATCGGAAATAGGCATTACTATAAATCCCAAAGGATATATATATACATTCCCCTTGATAGGCGGTTTTGTGGGCGGTGATACTGTTGCAGTCGTCCTTGCAGCAGGGATACATAAATCAAAAGAATATTCCCTTGCAATTGATATAGGGACAAATAATGAAATAGTCCTTGCAGGAGAAAAGGGAATATGGGCAACATCAACAGCCGCAGGTCCTGCATTTGAAGGCGGGACAATAAAACATGGAATGATAGCAGAAGACGGCGCAATTCAGGGCATGGATATTGAAGACAATAAGATAAAACTGGATGTAATAGGGAATACAACTCCAAAAGGCATATGCGGCTCAGGCATAATAGATGCCATTGCAAAATTATTAGATGCTGGTATTATAGATAAAACAGGGCGGATAAAGGCTAGAGATGAATTGTATGAAAATATTGCAAATAGGATAGTAGAGCAGAGGTTAGGGGTTAGGGGTCAGGGGTTAGGCAATGCTTTTTTGTTATATAAAGACACTAAAAAGGAGATAACAATAACACAAAATGATGTCCGAGAAATACAACTTGCTAAAGGGGCAATCCAGGCAGGGATAAAAATCCTTTTAAATAAGGCTAAAGTTGGTATAAATAATATTGAAAAGGTTTTTATAGCAGGCGCTTTCGGAAGCAATATAAAAAAAGAAAGCCTTGCTCAAATTGGTGTTATTGAAAAAGAATGGCTGGATAAGGTAATATTTGTCGGTGATGCTGCCTTAGAAGGCGCTAAACTTGCCCTGTGTTCAGAGGAAAAAAGAAATGAGGCAGAGGAGATTGCAATACAGACCAAACACCTGTCACTTTCAGGAAGCGCGCATTTTCAGGAAGAGTTTATGAAAGAAATGGGGTTTTGAGGGAGAGGCAGCAGACAGTTGGCAGTTGGCAATTAAGAGTTTCGGGTTTAGAGTTAACTCAAAACTAGAGACTAATTTAAAGCAGGTAGTTATGCCAATTGCAAACTGGTAGTTGCCAACTGCAAAAAGGAGCAACCATGTCAAAGATTAACCGCGCTATTATCAGTCTTACAGACAAAAAAGGGGTTGAGGGGTTTGCAAAGGAACTTGCAACTATGGGGGTTGAGATAATATCAACAGGAGGGACCGCAGATGTCCTGAAAAAGGCAGGCATAAAGGTTGTAAATATATCTGATTATACAGGTTTCCCTGAGATGCTTGACGGAAGGGTTAAGACACTGCATCCGAAAATAGCAGGCGGGATACTCGGCATGAGGGAGAAAAAAGAACATCAGGAGCAGATGAAAAAACACGGCATACCGCCGATTGATATGGTTGTTGTAAATCTCTACGCATTTGAGGATACGATTGCAAAGGGCGCATCATTTGAGGATGCAATAGAAAATATTGATATAGGCGGGCCAACAATGCTCAGGGCTGCGGCAAAAAACTATAAAGATGTGGCTGTTGTGACAGACCCTGATGACTATGGCAAAATTATAGATGAACTCAAAAAGAACAGCGGCACGATTTCAGAGGCGACAAAATTCTATCTTGCAAAAAAGGTCTTTCAATTAACAGCAAGATATGATGCGGCAATATCAAATTATCTTGGAACCATAGAGCCAAAACCTGTCCCTGCTGGTATTAAGCAGGGAACAGATTTTCCGGAAACATTTTCAATACAGTTTAAAAAGGCGCAGGATTTAAGATACGGCGAAAACCCTCATCAAAAGGCTGCATTTTACAAGGACATAAAGATAACTGAGCCGTGTGTTTCAAATGCAAGACAGATTCAGGGCAAGGAACTTTCATTCAATAATATTTTGGATTTAAACTCTGCGATTGAACTTGCAAAGGATTTCCATGAGATTGCATGCGTGATTATAAAGCACAATAATCCCTGCGGTGTTGCAATCTCGCATACAAATCTTACAGAAGCATACCTAAAGGCATATTCATGCGACAAGACCTCTGCATTCGGAGGAGTAGTCGGATTTAACAGAAAGGTTGACCGTGCGACAGCACAGGAGATGGGCAAGATATTTTTAGAGGCAGTGATTGCACCAGCGTTTGACAAGGATGCATTGGAGATATTAAAGGGCAAAAATAATTTGAGATTACTAGAAACGCAAGCCTTTCCCATTCAGCCTTCAGCCTTCAACCTTCAGCCTTCTTATGATTTTAAAAGGGTAAATGGCGGTCTTCTTATCCAGACACGGGACAAGGCAAGTGTTACTGATTTAAAGACAGTTACAAAAAGGGAGCCGACGGAAGATGAACTTGGGGAACTCCTGTTTGCATGGAAGGTGTGCAAGCATGTAAAAAGCAATGCAATAATATTTGCAAACTGCGGACAGACAATCGGCATCGGCGCCGGACAGATGTCTAGGATTGATTCCACAAAAATCGGCATAATGAAGGCAACAGATGCAGGGTTTAATGTAAAGGGCAGCGTTATGGCATCTGACGCATTTTTTCCGTTCAGGGACAATGTTGACAAGGCAGCAGAGGCAGGCGTAACTGCAATCATCCAGCCCGGCGGGTCAATAAGGGACGAAGAGGTCATAAAGGCGGCAGACGAACATAATATTGCTATGGTGTTTACTGGGATTAGGCATTTCAGGCATTGATTTGCTTAAATCCTGTATGAATGGAGTTTTAAAAATAGTAGTAACTGGGCAACACATAGCGGAGAGTAGAGGGGAAATTATTTTTAACAAATAGAAGTGATAAGTATGATAAAAAAAGTAGAGTTTTATAAATTATTAAACGAGGGATTATTTAATAAATATTGCAGGGTTGCTGGCACAGTGCAAGAGGTGAGCATTGTTTATAAAAAGAAACGAGATGTTCGGATATTAAAAAAACTAAAAGGGTTTGATACTATTGCAGTGGATTTCATAGGTAATTTCGTGGAAGAAAAAACTATATATGCTGATTTGTCAAACCCAATACAAATAAGCACGGAACTTAATAATGTATCAGGAACATTATTCATAGAAGATGATAATTTTAATGATTTGATTTTGGAGTTCTAATAATACATCAGTATGAGTCTGTAATTAAGATAGAAAAGTAGTGATATACTGGGAACGATAGGCAATACTATAATTCATAAAATTAAATGATGTAAGACGAAAAGGTTATGGGAACCAAACAAGATGTAATTGCTGAAATTTTTGAAATTTGCAAAAAGAAAGGGGATTTTGTTTTTAATAATGAGATGGTCAAATCAATATGTAAAAAATTTGATTTTGCCAACCCTTTTGATGCAACAAAACTTGATGATACTTCAAAATTTCCTAAAGTTCTAACAGAGGAAGATTATTTTATTTTGCATTTGGGTAATGGGATGCATAAATTTGTTAAAGGGATAAAGAACGGTTTTCATATTTTTGAGGAGGTTAAGAAAGACAAGATTTTTGATTGGAAATATCGTAAAAGTATCTTGAACGAACTTGATACAAGCGAATCAAATATACTGTCTGTTGCAAGCAACCAGAGGATAATCCATGATTTTCTATATGAGGATATTGTAGCCAGTCCAAAGGTTTATAATGCAAGACGGACAAAGATGAATATGTCTTACAATGTTGGTAGGAAAAAAATTGAGGCAGTTAATTTGCAGATGGAGATAGATTTAACAATGGAACTGCACGGGGTAGTAACAATATTTGAGGGTAAAAACGGATTTCCTAAAGACTTTACAATTTATCAACTCTTTCACCCGTTTAAATATTACTCTATGCTGAAGAAGGAAAATAAACTTAAAGTTGAAATGATTACTTGTTGCTATATCATGAGAAAGATGGATAAGGGGAGTTCTATCCTTAGATTATATAATTATACTTTTGAAGACGAAAACAATATGAGTTCAATAAAATTGTTGAAAAATGCTCAATACAACCTTATCAAGAGGTAAAAGTGAAAGGCAAAACTAATATTGAAGGCTATATAAATAAGGTTTTTCAAAAAGATATAATGGGTCTTTTGAGGGAACTGCCAGACAAGAGTGTTGATATGGTCTATGGAGACCCTGATTATAATGTTGGCATAAAGTATAATAACATATCTTATACTAAAACCTTTGACGAATATATTGAATGGTATATTGAAATGGCAGAACAATCGCTTCGTGTTTTAAAAGATACTGGGAATATGTTTTTGATTAACTATCCAAAGCAAAATGCATATTTAAGAGTAAAATATCTGGATAAGGCTTGCTATGAAGTTTCTGACTATGTCTGGTTGTATAACACTAATGTCGGGCATAGCCCAAAACGTTTTACAACAGCCCACCGAAGTATTTTACACTGCCGTAAAACCAAGGATAATCATTTTTATAAAGATAATGTGGCGTTACCGTATAAGAATCCTACTGATAAAAGAATTTTGGGGAATATTGCCAATGGTTCAAAAGGGAGAATGCCTTATGACTGGTTTTATTTTGATTTGGTCAAAAATGTAAGTAAAGAAAAAACATTCCACTCTTGCCAGATACCCCAAAATCTTTCTGAGATGCTAATAAAATCGTGCACTATGCCAAGAGATATTGTTTTGATTCTGTTTGGGGGAAGCGGTTCAGAAATAGAAGTATGCAACATTCTTAATAGACAATATATTTCTGCTGAAATTGATGAAAAATACCACAAAATGATTATGGATAGATTAAAAAAAGGGCACATTGAAGAAAAGTATAAGTTAAGATTGAAAAGTTATGAGTTAGATAATATAGAAGCTCAACTTTTTCTGCTAGAAAAACAGAAGGAATATTTATCAAGTAATCGGACCGTTAAATGACAAAAAGGCAAATTGACAGAGAATACGAAAAGATTGACTATGAACTCCGTATAAATAACCCACCTGTTAGTCCGTATCCTCCTGATATAGTTAAGCGGAGAGAATTATTGCTTTATGCACAGGTTCATCTGGCAAATATCTTTGATGCAAAAAGGCGAAGAGATAATATAATGACATCTTTTGAGGAATTCCAGTATTGGTGCGTGATGGATGATTATTATAATTGGGATAAAACACAGTTAAATACTTAATTCAGGAGATACCTTAATGAAAATCTTAGTCATTGGCAGCGGGGGCAGGGAGCATGCGCTCATTTGGAAGATTGCTCAAAGCAAAAAAGTTGCAAAAATATTCTGTGCACCCGGCAATCCCGGTATCGCTGAAATTGCTGAATGTGTAAATATAAAGGCGGATGATATAGAAGAGTTGAAAGCCTTTGCAATAAAGGAAGGGATTGATTTAACTGTTGTTGGCCCTGAAAAGCCTCTGACAATGGGGATTGTGAATGAGTTTGAAAAGGCAGGGCTAAAGATTTTTGGGCCGTCAAAAAGGGCAGCAGAGGTTGAAGGCAGCAAGGCATTTTCAAAAGAACTGATGCAGAAATATAACATCCCTACTGCTGCATACAAAACATTTGATAATGCAGATGAGGCAAAAAACTATGCTGAAAAACATCACCCGCCTGTTGTAGTAAAGGCAGACGGTCTTGCTGCAGGCAAGGGGGTTTTTATATGTCCTACAATGGACGAGGCATTCCTTGCAATAGATATTATAATGAATCAAAAGGCTTTTGGTGATGCAGGAAACAGGGTTGTGGTTGAAGAATTCCTCATAGGTGAGGAGGCATCTTTTCTTGCGTTCACAGACGGTGAAGATGTTTTGCCGCTTGCGTCTGCACAAGACCACAAAAGGGTTTATGATAATGATGAAGGACCTAACACAGGCGGCATGGGTGCGTATTCACCAGCGCCAATAATCACACCTTCAATGCAAAAAAGGGTTATGGATGAAATAATGATACCAACTGTCCGTGCAATGAAATCAGAAGGCAGAATTTTTAAAGGTGTTTTGTATGCAGGACTTATGATTACAAAAAAAAAGGCAAAGGTTCTTGAATTTAATGCAAGGTTCGGAGACCCTGAAACCCAGCCAATACTTATGAGAATGAGGACAGATATTGTTGATGTTTTTACAGCAGTGATTGAAGGAAGGCTTAAGGACATAAAACTTGAGTGGGATAAAAGGACAGCAGTGTGTGTTGTAATGGCATCAGAGGGCTACCCGGGTGATTATGAAAAAGGCAAGGTTATAACAGGACTTGATAATCTAAAAGATATGAAGGATGTATTTGTTTTTCACGCAGGGACATCTTTGAAAGATGGAAAACTCTTAACAAACGGCGGCAGGGTGCTTGGCGTAACAGCGCTTGGTAGAGGCATAAAAACAGCAATCAAAAATGTTTATACAGCGGTAGAAAAGATAGACTGGGATGGAGTGCATTACAGAAGGGACATAGGGGCAAAGGGAGTTAGTTCACGCTGAAAAACGCCCATCTACTTTGTTGTCTTCGTCGCTGCGCTGCTCACATACCTAAAAAAGTATGCTCCGCTGCTCGCTCCTAGCCGCCTCGTATCTGTGCATTTTTGAGCGTGAACTTATAGATATATAAAAGTTGGAGGTAATTTTATGGCTATTCCCGATTACCAAACTGTCATGTTACCCTTGCTTCAGTTTGTGTCTGATGAACAAGAACATTCTTTGGCAGAAGCAACGGAAAATCTCGCTAAAACCTTCAATTTATCCGAAGCGGAAAAAATAGAATTACTTCCTAGCGGTAAATATCCAATTTTTAAAAGTAGAGTTGGATGGGCTAGAACATACTTGATAAAGGCAAATATCCTTGAGTCTACAAGAAGAGGATTTTTTAAAATAACCAAACGAGGTGGAGAGGTCTTAGAAGAAAAACTACAGCAAATAGATGCTGAATTTCTTAAACAGTATCCTGAATTCATTGAATTTATATCATCATCAAAAACTGATGATGTAAAAACAGAAAAGATTGAAACTGAAATAACCAGTCAACAAACACCTGAGGAGTCTTTAGAGTATGGTTATCAAAAAATAAGACAAAACTTGGCTGATGAGTTATTGAATCGTGTTAAAACTTGTTCACCGGGTTTTTTTGAAAGATTGGTTGTTGAACTTCTGGTGAATATGGGATATGGCGGCTCAATAAAGGATGCTGGCAAGGTAATGGGGAAAAGCGGTGATGGCGGGATTGACGGTATAATTAAAGAGGATAAATTGGGATTAGATGTTATTTATATTCAGGCAAAAAGATGGGATGACGGTACTGTTGGTCGTCCAGAAATCCAAAAATTTATTGGGGCATTAGCAGGGCAAAAGGCTAAAAAAGGGATTTTTATAACTACATCAAGATTTTCAAAAGAGGCAATAGATTATGTGTCTAATATTGACAGCAAGATTGTGCTTATTGACGGAGAGGAATTAACAAATCTTATGATTGACCATGATATTGGCGTGTCAAAAATTGCTGCGTATGAATTAAAGAAGATAGATTCAGATTATTTTATAGAGGATGAGTAGCCATTGGAATATACCATGAAAACCTCGAAAATCATCTACTCAATAAATATTGAAGACATCCAGAATGTTGCTGAAGAACATCTCGGACGAAAGGCTTCAAAAAAAGAGTTAAAAATCGTTGAGGATAAACTTGGCGATTATATTGATTGGCATGAGGCAATCACTTTTGCTTTAGATGATGCAATAAAACCACCAAAATGAAAATCTCAGAAATCTTTTTCAGCATACAGGGGGAGTCAAGTTATGCAGGGCTCCCCTGTATTTTTATAAGGCTTGCAGGTTGCAATCTTAAATGCGCTTACTGCGACACTGCATATGCGCAGGATTTGGATAGCGGTTATGATATGTCCATTGACGATATTCTGCATGAGGTAAAGAAATTCAAATGTAAGATGGTTGAGATAACAGGCGGCGAGCCTCTTATGCAGGATAAAACCGTGCCGCTTATAAATAAACTTCTTGCATTAAAATATAAGGTGCTTCTTGAAACCAACGGCACTATAAGTTTGAAAGGCATAGATAAAAAGATTATTAAAATAATGGACATAAAAACCCCTGGGAGCGGCTTTCAGTATAGTTTTATTAAAGATAATTTAAAATATATCAGAAGAGATGACGAGATAAAATTTGTCCTTGTTGACAGGAATGATTATGAATGGGCAAAAGCACTTTTAAAAAAATATTCTCTGGAAGGCAAGGCAAAATTACTCTTTTCTGCTGCTCACAAGAGGTTATCCCTTGATAAACTGTCAGAATGGATTCTAAAAGACAGGCTCAATGTAAAACTCCAGCCGCAACTCCACAAGATTATCTGGGGTAAAAAGCGGGGCGTTTAAAACACCCTGGGTTCAAACAAAATTCAAATAAAGGGATTGACGCTTTATATCTTGTTTGATAGCATAAACAGAAGGTGTATCGCCCTTTTTATTCATCTGAAATGCATCTTAAACCTGTTTCAAAGGAGAATATCTATGGTTGAAAAGGCAAAAAAGATATGGATGGACGGGAAACTCGTGAACTGGGACGAGGCGAATGTCCATATACTCACACACAGCCTTCACTATGGTATGGCAGTATTTGAAGGCATAAGATGCTACAGGTGCGATGACGGGAGGAGTGCGGTTTTCAGGCTTAAAGAGCATACAGACAGGCTCTTTGATTCTGCACATATAGCACAGATGGAAATCCCATTTTCAAAAGATGAAATAAACAATGCAATCATAGAACTTTTAAAGGCAAATGATCTGAAGGAGTGCTACATAAGACCGATTGCATTCTTGAGTTACGGCAGTATGGGCTTATTCCCGAAAGAAAATCCTGTAAAGGTTGCCATTGCTGCATGGCAGTGGGGTGCATATCTCGGAGAGGAAGGCATTAAAAAAGGGATAAGGGTAAAGGTATCATCATTTACAAGGTTCCATGTCAACAACATGATGACAAAGGCTAAAATAACAGGGCATTATGTTAATTCAATCATGGCAAAGAAAGAAGTCGTTGCAATGGGCTATGATGAGGCGCTGCTTCTTGATACAGACGGATATGTTTCTGAGGGAAGCGGGGAAAATATATTTATGGTAAAAAACAGCATCTTAAAAACCACTCCCCTGACATCAGTGCTAAACGGCATTACAAGAGATTCTGTCATGCGGATTGCAAGGGATAAGGGTATAACTGTAGTTGAAGGAAGATTTACAAGGGATGAACTTTATACTGCGGATGAGGCATTTTTTACAGGCACAGCAGCAGAGATAACCCCTATCAGAGAGGTTGACAACAGGCAGATAGGAAAAGGGAGACCAGGCCCAATCACAGAAGCAATACAAAAGATATTCTTTGATATAGTGCTGGGAAGAGAAAAGAAATATCAGGAATGGCTGACTTGTCTATGAAGTAAGGAGGCAGGTTTATGTTAAAACCATCAAATATTATCCTTGCCATTATTTCAATTACAGGGGCATTTTCATTAGGTGTTGTAACGCAGGTCTTTCAGCCTGCTGAAAAGGTTAATGCACTATGGCTTGTTGCTGCTGCTGCATGCTTTTTCATAATATCATACCGTTTTTATGGTTCATTTATTATTGCAAAGGTTTTATCTATTGACAGCAAAAGGGTTACACCTTCCATGCGGTTAAAAGACGGCAGGGATTATCATCCAACACATAAGTGGGTTTTATTTGGACACCATTTTGCAGCGATTGCAGGCGCCGGCCCTTTGATAGGCCCTGTGCTTGCTGCACAGTTTGGTTATCTGCCGGGATTTTTGTGGATACTGATAGGTGCATCTATAGGGGGTGCAGTCCATGATACTGTTATACTCGCTGCATCTGTAAGACGTAACGGCAGGTCTCTTGCACAGATTGCAAAAGATGAGGTGGGTCCTCTTGCGGGTATTACTGCTGCAATTGCTATACTTTTCATAATAATAGTTGCACTCGCAGGACTTGGGCTCGCAGTTGTCAATGCCCTTTTCCACAGTGCATGGGGGACATTTACAATCGGTGCAACAATACCAATTGCATTATTCATGGGCATATATCTCTACAAGATAAGGCGCGGAAAAGTTGCAGAAGTCAGCGTCATGGGGGTTATCCTGCTCATCATGGCAGTATATCTCGGCGGATATATCCCCGGCTCAAGCCTTGAACCTTATTTTAATCTGGAAAGAAATAATCTGATATTCCTTATGGCATTATACGGCTTTATTGCATCTGCCCTGCCTGTATGGCTGCTCCTCTGTCCAAGGGATTATCTCTCAACCTATATGAAGATTGGCACAGTCATACTGCTTGCAGGCGGTGTAATCCTGATTGCGCCTGATATACAAATGCCGCCTGTTACCCGATTTGTTGACGGCGGCGGTCCTATTATTCCGGGTGCAGTATTTCCGTTCATGTTTATAACTATTGCCTGCGGTGCAATATCAGGATTTCATTCTCTCATTTCCTCAGGCACAACTCCAAAGATGATTGAAAGCGAATCCGAAATAAAGATGATAGGATTTGGTGCAATGCTTGCTGAGGGATTCGTTGCTGTCATAGCAGTAATAGCAGCAACAATTCTTATACCGGGCGACTACTTTGCAATAAATACTAAACTTTCCTTTGATGCACTTGCACAATTGGGTTTTCCTGTAAGCCGCATATCAGAATTGTCAGCAGCAGTAGGTACTGATGTTGCGGGAAGACCGGGCGGGGCTGTTTCCCTGGCAGTCGGTATGGCGTCCATATTTTCCAGTTTACCGGGAATGAGTGCACTGATGCCCTACTGGTATAATTTCGCACTCATGTTTGAGGCATTATTCATTCTTACAACTGTTGATACAGGAACAAGGGTGGCAAGATTCATACTGCAAGAACTGGGGAGTTATGCATATAAACCACTCGGTCAAACCAACTGGATTCCAGGCACAATATTTACAAGTTTCCTTGTAGTAGGGGCATGGGGTTATCTCATATATTCAGGCAGTATATCCACCATCTGGCCCATGTTCGGCGTCGCCAATCAGTTGCTTGCTGCAATAGCGTTCTGCGTTGGGACTACCGTAATAATAAAAATGAATAAACTTAAATATGCATGGGTAACCTTTCTGCCTATGCTTTTTATGTTCACAACAACACTTACTGCATCTTATGAACTCTTTTGGATATTTGTTGGTAAATCAGCATCTGCTGCTGTACCTGCAGAGGCACTCACACTTAAACTGGATGCTTCACTTGTGGCTGTAATGGCGCTCCTTGCTGTCGTAGCGCTCATTGATTCCGTTTATAAGTGGTACGGCTATCTTTCGGGGAAGATAGAGATTGCAACCAGTGAGGTGGTTGAGTGGGCAGGGGATTTAGAGGTGCATTGAGTTGAGGGTAATGGGGATTGATATAGGGAGTAAAACCATAGGTGTTGCTGTAAGTGATGGGATGTGCCTGACAGCCCAGGGTATAAAGGTTATAAAAAGAAAAGGGATAAAC
>MGPS01000067.1 GCA_001797495.1 Deltaproteobacteria bacterium GWC2_42_11 | reverse complement strand
GACAGTAGGTGCAGGGGTGGTAACAAAGGTACTGGCGTAGTTGACGCTGAAAAATGCCCTGACCCATGCTTTGCATGGGTGCCCCGACGTTGTTGCTTCGGCTTCTACGCTTAACATACTATAAAAGTGTGCCTCGCTTGAAGCCTTGCTCCGCCTTGCATCTGGAACATTTTTGAGCGTCAACTTTGTATACGATTTTAAGGGAGAAAAAAATGGTGCAGAGTCAGAAGATAAGGATAAAATTAAAGGGTTTTGACCACAGATTGCTTGACCAGTCTGTAAAGGAGATCGTTGAAACTGCAAAAAGGGCAGGTGCAAGCATTGTCGGTCCAATACCGCTGCCTACAAAGATAAATAAATATTGCGTACTCCGTTCTCCGCATGTTGATAAGAAGTCAAGAGAGCAGTTTGAGATAAGGACGCATAAGAGGCTGATAGATATACTTGAGCCTAGCCAGCATGCGATAGATGCGTTAATGAGGCTTGACCTCCCTGCTGGTGTGGATGTTGAGATAAAATTGTAAAATACCGTGATGCGTATGCGTGATGCGTTATGATAAATTTTTTCCGCTCACGCACAACGTATAACGCATAACGAGGTTGTTTATGTTAGAAGGTATATTAGGTAAAAAGATTGGAATGACTCACATATTTTCATCAGATGGGGCTGATGTGCCTGTAACTGTTATAAAGACAGGCACATGCTATATTGTTCAAAAGAAGACTTTAGATAAAGAAGGTTACAATGCCCTCCAGATAGGTTTTTGTGAAAAAAAAGATGAGAAGGTAAATAAACCTCTGGTAGGGCATTTTAAGAAGGCAAATATACAGCCGTGTTACCACCTCAGGGAGTTCAGATGTGCAGACATTGATGCATATAATCAGGGGCAGAAGGTCAGCGGCTCCGATATATTCAAGGTCGGTGACTTTGTTGATGTTTCAGGCAGGACAAAAGGGCGCGGTTTTACAGGTGTCGTCAAGAGATGGAGTTTTTCAGGCGGTGCGAAATCCCACGGCTCCATGTTTAACAGGGCGCCGGGTTCCATAGGCTCAAGTTCAGACCCCTCAAAGACATATAAGGGGCACAAGCACCCGGGTCATTATGGCAACGAGAGGATGACAGCAGAAAACCTGCAGGTTGTTGCTGTGAGGCTGGAAGAGGGCATAATACTTGTAAAAGGGGCAGTGCCAGGCCCTGTTAACGGGATACTAGAGGTTAAGAGGTCAGTAAAAAAGGCATCGAAAAGATAGACTTAAGACCATAGACTAGAGTCTAGAGTCTAAAGTCTTCAGTCTCTGTTTAAGGGAGATTTAAAAGATGATATTGGATGTAATAGACACAAACAATAAAAAGGTTGATACAGTGGAGATAAAGGAAGAACTCCTCGGCGACAGGGTGAAAGGGTATCTTTTGTATGAAGCGGTGAAGATGCAGATGGCTAATAAGAGGCAGGGGACAGCATCTACAAAAACAAAGGGTTTTGTAAGCGGAGGCGGTTTGAAACCGTGGAAGCAGAAAGGGACAGGCAGGGCGAGGGCAGGTTCTATTCGTTCACCTCTCTGGAGGCACGGCGGTACAGTATTTGGTCCGCATCCAAGGGACTATTCTTATGATATACCGGGGACAGCAAAGAAAGAGGCGCTTAAGTCGGCACTTGCATGGAATATTGAGGAGAACAGGTTAAAGATATTGAATGAAATACCAGTTGATAAACCAAAGACAAAGATATTCTCTGGTATACTTAAAAAGTTAAATGCACCATCAAGCCTTATTGTTGTTTCGGACAGCAGCAGGAACCTCAAACTTGCTGTGAGAAACCTGAAGGGGTGCAAGGTTCTCATGGCAGAGGGGCTTAATGTATATGACCTGTTAAAGTATAAGAGCATAATTATTACCAAGTCTGCACTTAAGAAGATAGAGGAGAGGCTTTGTCAATGTTAAGTGGATACGATATAATCAAGGCGCCTGTTATAACTGAAAAGAGCACCCAGAAGAGGAGAGAAAGCAGCCAGGTCGTTTTCTGGGTTGACAAAAGGGCAAATAAAAGCGAGATCAAAAAGGCTGTTGAGAAGGTATTTAATGTAAAGGTACTTGATGTTAATACAATAGTTGTGCCTGGCAAGGTTAAAAGGGTTGGCAGATATGCCGGGAGGACGCAGATAAGAAAAAAGGCATATGTAACCCTTGTGGAGGGTGACAAAATTGACCTTTTTGAAGCAACATAATTCAGACATAAGAGAACAGACAACAGACCATAGACTAAAGTCTAATGTCTATAGTCTATATATAGTCAGGAGTTAAGATGCCAATAAAAAATTATAAACCTACTTCACCGGGGATAAGGAAACTTACAAGGCTTACCTTTAATGATATTACAAAGGATATGCCTGAGGAGTCTTTACTTGTACCTTTAAAAAGGACAGGCGGCAGAAATTCTTATGGCAGGATTACAAGCAGGTGGATGGGCGGCGGGCACAAGAGGATGTACAGGATTATTGATTTCAGGAGGGATAAAAGGAATATCCCTTCTAAAGTTGCAGCAATAGAATATGACCCGAATCGTTCTGTTAGAATTGCACTGTTAAATTATGCGGATGGTGAAAAGAGATACATACTTGCACCTCTTGATTTAAAGGTCGGAGATACTGTGATTGCAGGAAAAGATGCTGATATAAGACCAGGTAATGCCCTCCCTATAAGGTCAATACCTCTTGGTACATTTATACACAATATTGAACTGAAGGTGGGGAAAGGTGGGCAAATGGTAAGGGCAGCAGGGGGTTATGCCCAGTTGATGGCAAAGGAGGGGAGGTATTCACAGATAAAACTTCCTTCAGGTGAAGTGAGGTATATTCTGCAGGATTGCTATGCAACAGTTGGACAACTCGGTAATGTCGACCACGAGAATGTTGTAATAGGTAAGGCAGGGAGGAGCCGCTGGCTTGGATATAATCCAAGGGTCAGGGGTGTTGCAATGAACCCTGTTGACCACCCGCACGGAGGCGGTGAAGGAAAGAGCAAGGGAGGAAACCACCCTGTGAGCCCGTGGGGTGTGCCGACCAAAGGGTTTAAAACCAGGAGAAATAAGTCTACTGACAAATATATTGTAAGCAGGAGGACCAAATAGTGGCACGTTCTCTAAAGAAAGGACCGTTTATTGACGGCCATCTCTTAAAAAAAATACAGCATGCAAATGAAACAAAGACTAAAAAACTAATAAAGACATGGTCAAGACGCTCTACGATAATACCTGAAATGGTTGGTCATACAATAGCCGTGCATAATGGTAAGAAGTTTATTCCTGTTTTTATATCAGAGAATATGGTTGGTCATAAACTCGGTGAGTTTGCCCATACAAGGACATTTCACGGGCATTCTGGCGGCAAAAAGACAAAGGTTACACAGACGACTGTCTCCTGATAAATAAATTAATGAGAGGTAATGATGGAGGCTACAGCAGTTTTAAAATATTTAAGGGTAGGACCTCAAAAGGCAAGGCTTGTTATTGACCTTATAAGGGGTAAAAGGGCTGAGGACGCTCTTGATGTCCTCAGGTACACAAGAAAGGCTTCTGCGAAGGATATTTCCAAGTTGTTGAAGAGTGCTGTTGCAAATGCAGAGAATACCAAAGGTATGGATATAGATAAGCTCTATGTGAAAAAGGCATTTGTTGATCAGGGACCCACAATGAAACGTACTAATCCTAAGGCGATGGGAAGGGCGAATGTGGTAAGAAAGAGGATGAGCCATATAACCATAGTCCTTGGTGAAAAATCTGCGTAATTAAAATTTGTTTCTACTGGTTGTAAGCAGGAACAAGGAGGTTGATTTGGGGCAAAAAGTAAATCCAATTGGTTTTAGACTTGGGATAATAAAAGACTGGAACTCAAGATGGTATGCGGAAAAAGACTTTGCGAGGATGCTGCACGAGGACTTGAAAATCCGTAAATTTGTCAAAGAGCGGTTGAACCATGCAGGGGTCTCCAGGATTGAGATACAGAGGAGGTCAGACAGTATTAAGGCTACTGTGCATACTTCACGGCCAGGTATAGTGATAGGTAAGAAGGGGGCAGAGATAGAGATACTCAAGAGGGATGTTGCAAAACTTATTGGTAAAAATGTTGAAATAGATATTCAGGAGGTAAGGAAGCCTGATATTGATGCACAACTTGTTGCTGAGAATGTTGCCCTCCAGTTAGAAAGGAGGATGACTTTCAGAAGGGCTATGAAAAAGGCGGTTTCAACAGCAATGAAGATGGGGGCAAAAGGGGTAAAGATATGCTGTGCAGGCAGGTTAGGCGGCGCAGAGATCGCAAGGACAGAGTGGTACAGGGAGGGAAGGGTTCCGCTCCATACACTACGTGCAAATATAGAGTATGGTTTTGCAGAGGCGAAAACAACATACGGTATCATAGGTGTAAAGACTTGGATATTTAAGGGTGAAGTGCTTCCGCAGGTTACTGCAGCCAGTGTAAAAACAGGATTAGGGGTAAGTTAATATGTTAATGCCGAAAAGGACAAAGTTCAGAAAACAGCAGAAGGGTAAGAGGAGAGGTATTGCCACGCGCGGCGCTGAATTAAGTTTCGGGGATTACGGGCTTCAGGCAACAGAGTGCGGCTGGCTGACGACAAGGGAAATTGAGGCAGCACGTATAGCAATGACGAGATTTATCAAGAGGGGTGGGAAGATATGGATAAGGATTTTTCCTGACAAGCCTGTTACAAAGAAGCCTGCAGAGACAAGAATGGGCAGCGGTAAGGGTGCACCTGAAGATTGGGTTGCAGTTATAAAACCGGGCAGGATGCTATATGAGATGAAAGGTGTTACCGAGGATATCGCAAATGAGGCACTCAGACTGGCATCTCATAAACTCTCTATCGCAACAAAGTTTGTAAAGAGGGAAGGGGAGATATAAAAAGGACAGTCCCTTTTAAAGAGAGGGACTGTCCCCTATACAGGAGGTCTGGTCTGATGAAGGCAAAAGAGATAAGGGATATGACAATAGAGGATCTGAGGACAAAGGAATCTGATTTAAATAAAGATCTCTTTATGTTGAAGGTTCAGAATGTGTCAAGGCAGATTGAAAACCCGATGAGGATAAGGCAAGCAAGAATAGATATAGCAAGAGTAAAAACAATATTAAAGGAAAAGGGTAAGAGGGAGTAGTGCATGGAAGAGAACAAAAGAGGACTTAGAAAGACAAAGGTAGGGACCGTTACAAGTGACAGGATAGATAAGTCAGTTGTAGTATCAGTTGAGAGGCTGACCAAGCACCCATTGTACGGCAAGTATATAAAGAGACGGGTTAAGTTCACGGCACATGATGAAAAGAACGAGTGCAAGGTCGGTGATAAGGTTGTAATTGCAGAGTCCCATCCCATCAGTAAAAGGAAGGTCTGGAGGGTAAAACAGATTTTGGAGAGGGCTATATGATACAGATGAGGAGCATCTTAAATATTGCTGATAATTCAGGCGCCAAAAAGGTTGGTTGTATAAAGGTTCTTGGAGGCACAAGAAAGAGATATGCCAGGATTGGCGATGTTATAGTGGGTTCTGTTAAAGAATCGCTTCCTGACGGCAAGGTAAAGAAGGGTGAGGTGGTGAGGGCTGTCCTTGTCCGCACTGTTAAGGAAACAAAGAGGGCTGACGGGTCAACTATAAGGTTCGACGAAAATTCAGCGGTCCTTATAAACAAGGACAATGAACCTATTGGAACGCGTATCTTCGGTCCGGTTGCCAGGGAGTTGAGGGCAAAGAGGTTTATGAAGATAATATCCCTTGCGCCTGAGGTGCTGTAGAAACAGTTGGGAGTTCAGAGTTAAAAAGAAGCAAATACTCCGAACTACGAACTATAAACTACGAACTGTATAAGATGAGGGAGATGTAATGCAGGTTGTCAAATATAAAATAAAGAAGAACGATCAGGTAATGATAATAAGCGGGAAGGAAAAGGGGAAAACAGGGAGGGTTATAAATGTTATCCCTGATACAGGAAGGGTTGTTGTTGAAAAACTCAATCTCGTGAAAAGACATACAAGGGCCTCTGCTAAAGTTAAGCAGGGTGGTATTATTGAAAAGGAATCGCCCATTTCTATTTCAAATGTAATGCTTATATGTGAAAAATGTAAAGGTCCTGTCAGGGTTGGCAGAAAGGTTTTGGATGACGGGAGACGTGTAAGATTTTGTAAAAAATGCAAAGAGGTATTGGAGAAATAAATGCCCAGATTAAAGGAAATTTATAAGAAGGATATAATACCTTCAATGATGAAGGAGTTTAAGTACAGGAATATAATGCAGGTCCCGAAACTCGAAAAGGTTACAGTAAATATGGGACTTGGTGAGGCTGTTCAGGATATAAAGGTTATTGACAGCGCTGTCCAGGAACTTGCAGCGATTACAGGACAGAAACCTGTGGTAACCCGTGCAAAGAAATCAATAGCGACATTTAAATTAAGGGCGGGCATGCCAATAGGCTGCATGGTTACACTAAGGGGGGATAAGATGTATGAGTTCCTCGACCGCTTTCTTAATTTCTCACTTCCGAGGGTAAGGGATTTTAGAGGAGTTTCTGACAAGTCGTTTGACGGGCGCGGCAATTATACGCTCGGCATCAGGGAACAGATTATATTCCCTGAAGTAGACTACAACAAGATAGGCAAGATTCGAGGTATGAATATCACTATAACGACAACAGCAAAGACAGACGAAGATGCAAAGGCGCTCTTAAAATATTTCGGGATGCCGTTTAAGTAAGACAGACCAAAGACAATAGACCAGAGACCAGAGACTTAAACCTACAGTCTATGGTCTAAAGTCTAGAGTCTGTATTTAATAAGGGGAGGTTTTGTGGCAAAGAAGTCTTTAATAGCAAAGGCAAAGAGAAAGAATAAATTCTCGGTAAGGGAGTATAACCGCTGTCCATTGTGCGGCAGGGCAAGGGGATATTATCGGAAGTTCAGGATGTGCAGGATTTGTCTAAGAAAACTCGCTCTGAAAGGCGATATACCCGGTGTAATAAAATCAAGCTGGTAGGAAAGAGTTAAGGTGTTAAGGAGAGTTATGGAGATAAAGAGTTAAATTCTTTTGCTCCTCAACTCTAGAACTCCTCAACTCCTAAACTTATTTTTAAGGAGTTTAAAAAATGGTGACAACAGACCCAATAGCAGATATGCTGACAAGGATAAGGAATGCAGCCATGGCAAGGCATGAGAATGTAGATATCCCTTCCTCAAGTATCAAGGCTGAAATTCTGAAGATTTTAAAGGAAGAGGGCTATATCAGGGACTTTGAAGTAATTAAAGATAAAAAGCAGGGTGTAATTAAGGTTCATCTGAAGTATGACTCCTCAAAAAAAGGTATAATGTCCTCAATAAGGAGGGTCAGTAAGCCTGGTTTAAGGGTTTATATGAAGAAGGATGAAATCCCGAGTATACTCAGCGGGCTTGGCACAGCGGTACTTTCTACATCAAAAGGGATATTAACAGATAAAAAGGCGAGAGAACTCGGACTGGGCGGCGAGTTGATATGCACCATATATTAAACGGTTAAGGAGTTTATGAGATGTCAAGGATTGGTAAAAAACCTATCCCTGTTCCAAGCGGGATAAAGGTATTTTTAAATGGAAACACAATAAAGGTCGACGGTCCAAAGGGGAGTCTCTCCAGGGAAATCAGTAAGGGTGTCTCTGTTGAGATAGGCTCAGGCGCTATAAAAGTATCAAATATTGGTGATAGCCGCGACAGTAAGGCATTATACGGGTTAGCCCGCAGTATTATTGCCAATATGGTTAAAGGTGTAACAGATGGTTTTATGAAGAAACTGGAGATTTCAGGTGTCGGATACAGGGCTGATGTTCAGGGGAGCACCTTGAATCTGAGCCTTGGTTATTCACACCCTGTTAAGTACCCGCTCCCCAAAGGTATCACCGCAGAGGTGGAAAAGCAGACGCTCATTACATTAAAAGGTGTTGACAACCAACTTCTCGGTCTTGTTGCTTCTGAGGTAAAGATGTTCAGGGTGCCTGACCCTTATAAGGCAAAGGGTATAAAATATCGCGGTGAGACTATACTGCGTAAGGCAGGTAAGGCAGGTAAGGCAGCCGGAGGTAAATAACAATGTTTAATGCTGATAAAAAAATGCGCTCTTACCTGAAGAGGAAATTCAGGATCAGAAAAAAGATTAAAGGTACAGAAGAAAGACCAAGACTGAATGTTTACAGGAGCAACAGGCATATATACGCGCAGATCATAAACGATACAAATGGCGAGACTGTTGCATCTGCTTCTTCCCTTAGCGAAGAGTTAAATAAACTTTCCGTAAAGGGTAAAACAGGTCTTGCAAAAAAAGTTGGTGAATTGATTGCAAGGACTGTGATGGCTAAAGGTATTGACAAGGTGGTCTTTGACAGAGGCGGCTTCTTATATCACGGGAGACTAAAGGCAGTTGCTGATGGTGCAAGGGAAGCAGGACTTAAATTTTAATTGTAAATTGAAGATTGCAAATTGTAAATTTTAAAATGGAAAACAAATTTAAAATCTAAAATTTCCAATTTCCATTTTACAATTCTCGCGAAGCGAGCAAGAGGGAGGTTTCTTGGAAAAGATTGACCCAAAGAAATTAGAGTTAAAGGAAAAGGTTATTTATCTCAACAGGGTTGCAAAGGTAGTCAAAGGTGGAAAGAGGTTCAGTTTTAATGCAGTTGTTGTGGTAGGCGATGGGAACGGGCATGTTGGTATCGGGCTCGGAAAGGCGAACGAGGTTCCTGAAGCCATAAGAAAGGCGACAGAGCATGGGAAGAAGAATTTATTCAATGTCCCTATTGTAGAGCAGACAATACCGCACGAGGTTATAGGCTGTTTTGGTGCAGGAAAGGTATTGTTAAAGCCTGCATCACCTGGTACAGGTGTTATAGCAGGCGGTCCTGTCAGAGCTATAGTCGAGTCTGTCGGGATACACAATGTCCTTTCAAAATCTATTGGTTCCAATAACCCCCATAATATAGTTAAGGCAACAATCGACGGATTAAGAAAACTGAGAAGTCCTGAAAGAGTGGCAGAACTCAGAGGTAAAAAGGTTCATGATATAAAGGCATAGTGCCATATTGTTTAAAAGAGGTATGTCATGGAAAAGACAATAAAGGTTACTTTAAAAAAGAGCAAAAGCGGAGCAACAAAGAGGCAGAAGGAGACACTTAAAGGACTCGGGCTGACAAGGCTGAATAAGACTGCTGTCCTGAAGGATACGGTTGCAATAAAAGGCATGATAAATAAGGTCTCACATCTGATTTCAATAGGAGAGTAAAGAGAAATGCTTGATAGATTAAAGGCGCCGAGAGGTGCGAACAAGAAGAGAAAAAGGCTTGGAAGGGGTGACTCTTCAGGTCATGGCGGCACATCCGGCAGAGGGCATAAAGGTCAGAGGGCAAGGTCAGGGGGCAAGGGCTCAAAGGGCTTTGAGGGTGGACAGATGCCATTGCAGAGGAGGCTTCCTAAAAGGGGTTTTGTCAATGAATTTAAGGAATATTATAGAATTGTAAATGTGGGAGACCTCTCTGCATTTGTAAAGGATGCTGTTGTGGATACACAGACATTGAAAGAAAAGGGTCTCATAAAGGGTATTAGGGAAAAGGTTAAGATATTGGGTGACGGAGAAATAAGTATTCCGTTGACCGTTAAGGTAAATAAGTTCAGCGCTTCTGCCGTGAAAAAGATAGAGGCAGCAGGCGGTAAGGTGGAGGTAGTATAACTTGGCATCAGGAATCAAGAATATCCCAAAGATACCTGAACTAAACAGGAGAATACTGATTACACTTGCACTCCTTGCTGTTTATAGAATCGGCATATTTGTGCCGACACCCGGCATAGATGCGCTGGCGCTTTTGGCGTTTTTCAATCAGGCAAAAGGCACACTCCTGGATTTTATTAATATGTTTTCTGGAGGCGCGCTCCAAAACCTTTCTGTATTTTCGCTCGGTATAATGCCGTACATCAGCGCTTCAATAATCCTGCAACTTTTAACCGTTACTATTCCTCATCTTGAGAAGTTATCTAAAGAGGGCGAATCAGGGAGAAGAAGGATAGTTCAATATACAAGGTATGGAACAATACTTTTGAGTGTAATTCAGGGACTTGGCATTGCAATAGGGCTTGAGAGCATGAGGGGACCTGCTGGTGAACTTATTGTTTTAAACCCCGGCTGGTCATTCAGACTTCTTGCAGTTGTTACTCTGACATCAGGGACAGCATTTATAATGTGGCTTGGCGAGCAGATTACTGAAAGGGGTATCGGAAACGGTATATCACTTATAATATTTGCAGGTATTGTTGCAAATCTGCCAAGCGCTGTGAATAACACATTCAGCCTGGTAAGGACAGGCGATATGAGCATTTTCTTTGTGATATTTATTCTGTTATTTGCAATAGTTATTATAGGGTTTATTATATTCATGGAGCAGGGACAGAGACGGATACCCATTCAATATCCAAAGAGGGTGGTCGGCAGAAAGGTCTACGGCGGTCAGAGCACGCACCTGCCTTTAAAACTAAACTCAGCAGGTGTTATACCGCCTATATTTGCATCTTCAATAATCATATTTCCTGCAACAGCGGCAAATTTTATAGATATATCTTGGGTAAAGGCAATTGCCGATGCCTTGAACCCCGCAGGCATCTGGTATAATCTTTTGTATATCCCTGCTATAATAGGATTTACTTTTTTTTACACAGCAATACAGTTTAATCCAAATGACATCGCTGATAATCTTAAAAAGAATGGCGGCTTTGTGCCGGGCATAAGGCCTGGAAGAAATACAGCAGAATATATAGACAGGATACTTAAG
>MGPS01000066.1 GCA_001797495.1 Deltaproteobacteria bacterium GWC2_42_11 | reverse complement strand
CCCCTCTTTCAATACTGCCATTGAATTCCTGTCCACGATAGCAGCCACATTCGGCATTCCAGTATCAGGCGGGGGGCAGACCGAATGGCAGATTAAAGAAAATATTAAAAACTACCTTTTCTCAAAAGGTGTGGGCGAAGGCAAACTGGTTGTCCTTATAATCGATGAGGGGCAGAAACTCCCTGATTTCTGTCTTGAATCCCTGCGGGAATTCCTTAATTATGAGACAAACAATTTCAAACTGCTGCAGATTGTCATATTCGCACAAAAAGAATTTGTTCAGGCGCTTAAAAACCGTAAAAACTTTGCAGACCGTGTAAACCAGTACTACTTTTTAAAGCCCCTGAATTTAAGAGAAACACGGCACATAGTCAAATTCAGGATAGCAAAGGCAAGCGATGTGGAAACACCCCCTCCCCTCTTTACCTACTATGGATTGCTCGCTGTATATCTTGCAACAGGGGGCTATCCGAGAAAAATAGTTTCACTCTGCCATAATGTCGTTCTGGCGCTGATAATCCAGAATAGATCCCGTGCAGGGTGGTTTCTCGTCCGTTCCTGTGCAAACAAGGTTTTACTCAATCAACCTGTCCTTATGAGAAAGGTGCAGTGGGGCACAGCGGCACTTGCAAGTACTTTATTTACACTCCTGGTTGCTGCTGCATTCAATTCTGACCTTGCAGCCATCATCAAACCGCGAAAGAGCGGGCTGCCGGAAGCAGTTATCGTAAAAACCCAAATCCCGCATGAGGATGTCAATTCCAACCCCCTGACTGACACTGCTTCAGTCAGCGATGTTACTGAACATAATAATAATGATGCCATCCGGACAGAAAAATCACAAATGCAGGAACCGTCTGAATCACCATCTATGATATCCTCTAACGCTGCCGTGCACTCTGAAAAAGTACCTGAAACCCTTGGACAACTCACTGCAGACAAGGGCACTACTGTCTGGTGGAGGTTCAGCAGGATATACGGAGACTTTGATTTAGAACAGTTTAAGGCTGTTGCTGATGCAAATCCTCATATAAAAGACTTAAATAAAATCCAGGTTGGAGAAAAAATAAATTTTCCTGCGCTCCCATCTATCCATAACCCGCTTCAGACAGGGAAGTACTGGGTAAAGATAACCAGTAGAGATAATCTTGAAGAGGCATACAAGTTTTTTAAAAGTTATCCGAATAATTTGCCTCAAATACGTTTTTTCCCTTACTGGAACAACAGCGATGGGCTCATATTTGCGGTATTGTTAAAAGATGGTTTCCCGGACGAGGCATCGGCTCTTAATGCGATAAAACATCTGCCGCCGCAGATTGACTCCTCTGCCAGTGTTGTAAATAGATGGAAGGAAAATACTGTTTTCTTCTCAAGATAAGGTATAATCTTAATTACTACGGAGGTATATCAGATTTGCAGAATAAGAAAAAATTAGGAGAAATGCTGCTGGGAAGCAATCTGCTGACGGCTGAACAGTTAAAAGAGGCGCTGTCTGACCATAAAAAGAGCGGCATAAAACTGGGACAATTCCTGGTCCGTAAGGGATTGCTTAATGAGAATAGTCTGGTTGACCTATTAAGCCGCCAGTTAAAGATAGCAACATACCACCCTGACAAATTTCCGGTAGATATCAACCTTTCATCTGTAATATCGTTTGAAACAGTTCAGAAGTATCAGGCAGTGCCATTAAGGAAAAAGGGGCGGCTCCTGACTATTGCGATGACAGACCCTCTTGATATCAATGCCCTTGACTCAATAGAGGTGCTGACAGACTGTGAAGTGGAACCTGTCGTATGCACAGAGCATGAATTAAACCAGTTGATTAACAGCATATACAACATACAGTCAGGACTCAATGGGATCATGGAAAACATAGTGATTGACACCCGTCCTGAAAACGGCATTGAAGAAGTAGTGGAAGATATTCAGGTCAGTTCACTCAAGGATATGGCAGGAGAGGCGCCTGTTATTCGTCTTGTGAATTCTGTGTTTGCTCAGGCTGTCCGTGAAGGCGCCAGTGATGTGCACATGAGCCCGCAGCAGAATAGCGTTCAGGTCCGCTTCAGGATAGACGGCAGACTGCATGATGTGCCATCACCCCCAAAATCGATGTTTCTGCCTATTGTAGCAAGGATAAAGATACTTGCCAACATGGACATCACCGTAACAAGGATACCGCAGGACGGCCGTTTTACGCTTAAACAGGAAAAGAAAGAGATTAATGTCAGGGTCTCCACTATCCCTACCATATATGGAGAAAATATGGTGCTTCGTCTTCTTGAGATGAGCGCCAATGTCTACAGGCTGGAAAGCCTTGGCATGGTAAAAGAAGATATGGAAAAGATAGAAACCATGATAAATAAGCCCTATGGCATGATACTCAGCACAGGACCCACAGGAAGCGGTAAAACTACAAGTCTTTATGCTATACTGAATGCTATCAATAAGCCTGATATACATATTATTACACTTGAGGACCCTGTTGAATACAGGATCAACAATATTCGTCAGATACAGTTAAACAGAAAAGCAGGTATGACCTTTGCCAGCGGCTTAAGGTCTATACTCCGTCAGGACCCTGATGTAATTATGGTCGGAGAAATCCGCGACCCTGAGACAGCAGTCATTGCTGTGCAGGCAGCCCAGACAGGACACAAGGTGTTGAGCACTGTCCATACAAATGACGCTGCCGGTGCAGTTACCCGTTTTATAGACATGGGCATAGAGCCGTTCCTTGTATCGTCTGTCCTCCTTGTGTCATTTGCCCAACGGCTTGTTCGGACAGTTTGTCCTTACTGTAAGGAACCATATAAACCGCCGGAAAAGGCGCTTGTTGCATGGGGGCTTGACAAGGCTGAAAATGCCAATTTTCAGCGCGGCAGAGGGTGCTACCAATGTTTGAATACAGGCTACAGGGGACGTACAGGGGTATTTGAGGTTCTTGTCAATGACGAAATGGTTCAGGAGATGATATTGAAAAAGAGGTCGTCTAATGAAATCACCCGTAAGGCTGTTGAAGCAGGAAGATTGAGGACACTTAAAGAGGATGCTGCCAGCAAAGTCATGCAGGGAATAACAACTCTTGAAGAGGCTGCATCAGGAGTTATGGTATAAACCCCGTTAGAGAGGTATCAATGCCAACCTTTTCATATCAGGCTATAAGTGAAACAGGAGAGACTGTATCAGGCGCTATTGAAGCCGATTCTGTTGATGCAGCGGAAAACCTGCTTTTTGCCAAAGGATATATCCCGTCAAAGATAACAAGGGAAAGGAATGCAGGCAATAATAAATCGTGGTCTGACATAATGGGAAGAATCGGCGGTGTAACAACCTCTGACATTATCATTTTTACCAAACAGTTCCGTTCCATGCTGAGCGCCGGCGTGCCTATAATAAAATTATTACAGACACTGGGAACCCAGACGCAAAACCATGCCTTAAAAAGCGCTATCTCCTCAATAATTGCAGATATCAAGCAGGGTTCTACACTCTTTGATGCCATGTCCAGATATCCGAAAATATTTTCACATTTATACTGCAATATGGTCAGGGCAGGAGAAACAAGCGGCAACCTGCCCGATGTCCTCAGCCGCCTTATTTATATCATTGAACACGAGGCAAAGATAAAGTCTGATATAAGGTCTGCGCTGCAGTATCCTTTTATAGTGCTGATCGCTCTCGGAATAGCATTTTTTATCCTCCTTACTTTCGTAGTCCCTAAATTTATTACAATATTTGCGCGGGCAGGGATTACCCTGCCGCTGCCAACCCGTATTGCAATGCTCATGTATCAGGTCTTGTCAGCCTACTGGTATTATCTAATAGGCGGCATAATAATCCTGATTGCCGGACTCCGCTATTATTTTAATACTGAAGAAGGGAGATTTCAGCGCGACGCATTTCTATTAAAAATCCCTATCCTCGGCAGTCTGTTTGTAAAGTCAGCCATGTCGCGTTTCGCGAGTATATTTGCTATACTTCAGTCAAGCGGCATACCTGTCATGAATGCCATTACAATCCTGTCAGGGACTATTGGCAATGCAGCCATATCCCGCACATTCAACAGGATAAAGGAACAACTGGAGGAAGGACGCGGTATATCCACGCCGCTCAGGGCAGCAAAATATTTTACCCCTATGGTAATAGATATGATTGCGATAGGAGAAGAATCCGGCAATATTGAAGAGATGCTGCGTGAAATAACAAAGCACTATGACGATGAAGTGGAATACGCTGTAAAGGGTTTATCCGGCGCTATAGGTCCTGTTTTGATTGTGGGACTCGCTGCAGTTGTCGGTTTTTTTGCTATGGCAATATTTCTCCCGATGTGGGACATGACCAAAATGACAACTCGGTAGAAACCAAATATGATATTTTATATGGTAAATATGAAAATAATCTGGTAGTATACATAACCAGCAGGTAAATTTTTGCAAAACAATCATAAAGGAGGAATGTGTATGAAGAAAAAGATTCTGAAAAACAAGAAAGGTTTTACGCTCATTGAAATAATTGCTGTTCTGGTTATCCTCGGGATACTCGCGGCAATCGCAATTCCCAAATACATCTCTTTGCAGCAGGACGCTGCCCAAAAATCTGCTGATGCAGCAATTACAGAAGGTGTTTCGCAGGTAAACCTGTTTGCAGTCAAATACATCCTGCAACAGAATACAGCACCGACCAATCTTGCGGGTCTTGTAACTGTAGGACTGGTAAACCCCTATACAGAAGGCGACTGGACAATTGACTTTGCGGATACCGACCCTGCAGGCAGCATAAAGATTGATGTTACAGGCAAGGCAGGCACAAATGTGGTAGGCACTACCAAGACCAAGACAATTCCGCTTCCGCAATAGTTGTGCATGATTTTTCTTGGAATGATTAATATAAAACAAACCTCCCGCTGTATTTATAGGGACAGTTACGGCTTTACCTTTATTGAAATAATCGCCGTACTGTTGCTTATTGGCATCATGGCTGCTGTTGCCGTGCCAAAATACCTTGAATATCTCAATATACAGGATGAGGCGCGGAAAATGGCTGCTACGGGACAGATTGCGGAGGTAAAAGGGAGGTTATCGCAGGCGCTGGCAAGATACATGCTGGAAAACGAGGGCGCAAAACCCATTAACGGCGCAGACCTTGTATCCTATGCAAACGGTTCAAATGTCAATACCTGTCCTGCAAATCCAACAACCGAATCTGACTTTGAATTTAAATGCACAGGAGGTATTGATACTGCAAAGACCGTAGTGATTGATGTATTAAAGGTTAAAGGCGCTGCTGTTAATCAGAGCGGCATATTCACATATTAACCTTAACATTCAGAGACACTCTCTTTAGAGACCTTTGAAAAATGCTGTTTTTGTGTCATTCCCGCGAAGGCGGGAATCCAGAAGTCTTTGATTTTAAAGAACACTGGATTCCCCGATCAAGTCGGGGAATGACGAATTAGTGAGTTTTTCAAAGGTCTCTCTTTATTGCTGTGTTCCTGAAATCCCTTTAAAGGTATGACTACGCAATCAACCCGGGGCAATAACAATCCACTCCATAATATCCACGGCTTCACTATAATAGAGGTCATAGCCGTCCTGCTGATAGTAATTATCAGCAGCGCTGTTGTTGCTTCCATGATGTTTTCAACAGACCTGTACAAGATTACTTCTGAAACAGAAAAACTCAAAGCGCATATAAGATACGCGCAATCTCTGGCGCTGAATTCAAATGTTGTCTGGGGTATTCATTTTTCAGATGAAACGCACTATGCCATTTTCAAGAACGGCAATATAAATGATACAGTCATCCTGCCAGGAGAAGATTCAACACCTGTAGAACTTCCTGCTGGTGTTACTGTTCAAGACACCGTTACAGGCATAATCTCGTTTGATTCGTGGGGCAAGCCTTACACTGATGCAGCAGCGACTGTTCCTGGCGGGGCAAACATAACAGTGTCTCTTTCAGGGGTGCCTGATGAATCTATTACAGTTACACAAAACACAGGGTTTATCCCATGAAGGATATGCTGCAAGGGAACCATCAGAAAGGCTTCACGCTCCTTGAGGTAATAATAGCAATAATTGTGGCATCTGTGCTGGGTGTTATGTTTATTTCATTCATGGGAACAAGTTTCACTGAAAGCGTAAGGCCTGTTATACGGGTTCAGGACGCATATACAATTAATCAGGTTATGGAAAATATGACAGCAGATTATAAGAAGACCATGACATCAACAACTGACCCAACCCCTCTTACAACTTTTAAGACAAAGGTAGATAACGGCAACAACTCTGATAATGTTCCATATTATGGGACATATGCAGTACTCTATAACAACTATATAGCCCTGGGTGATATTACAGCAGAATCGCAGATGATATTGAAGGTAACAATTTCACAGGGAGACCAGAAACTGACAGCCCTTTTCACAAGATAAACAGTATCACGGTTTGCCGATGGGGCAGCCAGCCCCAAAAGGGCATTTTCGGGACAAAGGTATTTTCAGATGAAGAAGAGAGCAGGCTTTACACTTCTTGAGGTCATTGTAACCCTTGCCATTGCAGGAATAATGGCGGCAGTAGCAGGGATAGCGGTTGTCAGCGGCGTTAATGCATACCTCATGGCTAAAAATAATACTGCCATAAGTCAGAAGGCGCAACTTGCGATGGCGCGTATAAGCCGCGAACTAATTGAACTTACTGATGTAACAGGCACAGCAGCCGACTCTGTTATATACCAGAATACGCAGGGAAGCCGTGCCATAGCACGGGTTGGCAATTATATCAAAATACTGGACGGCAGCGCCCTCCCCACACCCGATACAGGGGATATTTTAACAGATAACGTTCAGACTTTTACAATACAGCATTACAAGGGAAGTCAACTATGGGTGCAGGGTGCAGATAATATACAATTGTTATCCGCTATCATTGTAAGCCTTGTCCTCAGACACCCCACTGCAGGCAGCAGCCTTACCTTCTCCACCACAATAAACCCAAGAAACAACCAGAATGTAGGCGGTTCACCTGCGCCGCAGCCAGACCAACTCGCATACAAACCATCTGGCTGCTTTATCGCAACCGCTGCATACGGAAACCCAAATCACCCTGTTGTAGTTTTGCTAAAACAGTTCCGCGACAGGTATCTCCTTACATGGGATGGAGGGAGAAAGGTCGTTAATGCATATTATTCTATCAGCCCTTATATTGCTGATGCTATCAGAAATCACCTGTGGGCATGTTCATTAACACGGATGCTCATTTTTCCATTTGCTGCAATTGCATTCCTGCTCATTTATGCGCCTGTGAGTATACTATTACTCATGATTTCCTCATTTTTACTTTTAAACATATTTATCAGATATTTAAAAAGCAGCAGGCATAAAAACATCCCGCGCGCTTACGGAAACAAAGGGACTATACTTGTCGGGCTGATTGTCACAATTACCATCCTTGCCACACTCGGCGCTGCAATGCTTTCGCTGTTTTCAACATCAACATTCAGCCAGTTAAGCGGCAACAATGCACAAAAGGCATATTATCTGGCTGAATCAGGTTACAGATACGCTGCGAGTAAATTCCTGAATACATCAGGTGAAGCAGCAAAGTCTTCAGCCCTTGAATCCATGCACAACCAGACATTCAGCCTCGGTACTGACGGCTCTTTTCAACTCAAGGTATATCCTTACTGGTATCAGACAGTATCTGATAATGCAGTTGGGACAACAAGCCTTGTTACAAAGGTATTTGGCGCTGTTCCATTCTCTTCACTGCCGTTAGGGTATCTGAAGATAGAAAACAATTATTACCAATATAATTATGGAAACGGAAGCGGGTCATCATTTACATTCACATTAACCTCTGCCACTCCAAGAAGCATATCAAGCGGGGTAAATGTCTATGCCGCCTCTTTAAGCAGCAGCAGCATACAGACAATCAGTGAAGGAGGAAACCTTATACTCCTGTTGAATTCAGGCTACACTGCATTTCCACTCCTGAACGGCACATTTAAAATCGGCTCTTATTCAACATCGTATGCCTATAAAAAAAGGAACGGGAATGTCCTTGAAGGTATTACACTCGCTGATTCAACCAAGACATGGACAACACTAACCGTAAGCGCTAACTCCTATATTATCATGGACCAGTTTATTCAACTCTTCTCAACAGGCATATTCAGCAATTCCCAGAGAGACATAATATACAATGTCCCAATAGGCTGGATAGCAGGCACCTCCTACTTCAAAAAGGAGCAGTTCCACGAAACATTCAGTGATACTTCTTTGCCATTCTGGCAGACAGGTGCAGGTGCAGGAGAGATTGGGACACATGCAGTAGCCACAATTGATGGCTCCAGCGCCCTTGATGTTGTAATGACCTCCTCTACAGGATTTGGAACAGGTAGTAGGCCGACAAGTCTGCTTAAATTTAACTGGGCTGCTACTAATACAAACCTTGAACAATCATGGCGCGATGCAGAAGGACTTCTCAGTTATGACCTTCAGGTCAAGGTTAAGGACAACCCGAAGTATTCTTATTTCGCCCCCGGAACCCTGTTCAGAATGATAGACAACAATAATCTGTATGGGATTTCTATTATAAGAGGTATAAAACAGCGTGTGAGTGGTACAGGCACATGGACGCAAAACAAATTCTCTGAACAGAGTCAAATCCCCACAACCATGATACCTCCTGCCCTATACTCAGATAACTGGAAAGATTATAATGATTCCGGACAGTATTTGGAATTACAGTGCGGTGATTGGCCGACATGCTGCTGTGCCACTACTTTTAGGTATTCTGACCCTGCTATTGTTTTATGGCGGAGGATAGGAGGCTCAATCACATGGCTGGCATATAAAAAACTTGATGCATCCAGTTATGTTGTGTACAACCCGGGCGACGGCCCCAGCATACTTAAATACCTCCTTAAAGACTGGCCTACCACAATGGTCCGCATTATTGAGGGTTATTCCTTAACCTTTACAAATGGATTAGGCACAACACCTATACGTTATAATGATGTTATTAAAAATTCTGACGGCACAAAGAGCGCCCGTGTGAATGGTAGTGTTATATTAACATCTGGCAGCACATGGGGACCTGGGGCAGCAGGGATATTAACTTTGTCAAATGTCAATGGAACTTTTTCAAACGAAGACATTTATGTAAACGGCATTCAGATGGCAAGGGCAGGAACACAGGGACTGACAAAGGAAAACTTTATAAGGGCATATTATGCTGACACAACATCACACGGCACAGCGAGTTCAAGCCAGACTGATAATAACAGAATTGCCAATCCGCGCGATACAGTTAATTGGCCGCCCGACAATCTGAGCGATATGAAGAGTGATGGAACCAACGACTGGTTTACCCTTGTCCAGTGGACAGGTTATAATACCGGGGTAAATGCTGTATCATCCAGTTCAGAGCCAAATGCTATTATAAGGACAAGCACATTCCTATCTCCTGTATGGACAGGGTCATCGTCCACTTTCAGCCCGACTGAAAATATAGCCTTAATCTCACAGGGTACCCAAGCATCAAGTTTCTATTTTGACGACTTTGCAATCCAGTTGGATTTAAAGGCAAATACCGGGTTCTTACCACCCATCCAGCAGTGAGTCAGGAATATAAAAAACTTGACTACTCTAAAATAAATCCGTTAAAGTTACTGACAGAACAAACCTATCAATGCGCCCATAGCTCAGTTGGACAGAGCACCTGACTACGAATCAGGGTGTCGGGGGTTCGAATCCCTCTGGGCGCGCCAATATAACACTACCTAACCCTTTGATTTTTCTGGTGGGCGGTACTGGATTTGAACCAGTGACTTCCACCGTGTGAAGGTGGCACTCTGCCGCTGAGTTAACCGCCCGCTGTAGTTGATTTCAAGGCTTATATATAACCAGAATAATTTATCAAGTCAAGACTTCCTTTCAAGACTGTATTGATGTAAAATACATTTGACAACTAATCATAAATTTTAGTATGTCTTATGAACCTTGCCAAACGGGCTTGGGGACAGATTTGAAATCCGTCCCCATCAGCAGAGTAAAAAAGGAGTTATTATGTTTGAAATAGCGGATAAAAAAATTCTCTCGCACACAGTTCACTGGATAAAGGTCTTGGCACCAAAGATTGCAAGAAAGAAAAAGGCAGGACAATTTGTGATAGTGCGGGTGGATGAGCACGGTGAAAGGATACCACTAACCATAGTCGATTCTGACCCTGATGAGGGGACAATAATCCTTATACTCCAGGAGGTCGGCAAGACAACCTCCATGCTTGGCGCACTCGGCAAGGGGGACTGCATACTGGATGTTGTAGGTCCGTTAGGCAAACCCACCCATATAGAGAATTTCGGCACAGCAGTATGTGTCGGAGGCGGTATCGGTGTTGCGCCTGTTTATCCGATTGCAAAGACGTTAAAGGCAGCAGGGAATAAGGTAATATCAATAATAGGTGCAAGGACAAAGGAACTCCTTATACTGGAAAGCGAGATGAAGAAGACAAGTGATGAGTTATATATAACAACAGATGACGGCAGTTATGGACATCACGGTTTTGTAACCCAGATACTCCAGAAGTTAATAGACGATAAGGTAAAAATAGATTTTGCGATAGGCATAGGACCTATCCCAATGATGAGGGCTGTAAGCAATGTGACAAAACCTTACAACATCCATACAATGGTAAGTTTAAACCCGATAATGGTTGACGGCACAGGTATGTGCGGGGCATGCAGGATTACATTTGACGGCAAAACAGCATTTGTATGTGTTGATGGTCCTGAATTTGACGGGCATAAGGTAGATTTTGAACAACTTATCAGAAGGAACAGGACTTATCTGAAACAGGAAAAGATAGCAATGGAAGAGTTTACCTATCATGAAGGTGAAAGGTGTTATGAAAGGAAGGGTATTTAGGAGATAATAAATGGACCCAAAAGAAGCAAAAGAGAGAATGAAGATTCCAAAACAGCCGATGTCTGAACAGAACCCAAAGGAAAGGGTGAAGAATTTTTATGAAGTTCCTTATGGTTATACAGAAGAAACTGCAATACTTGAGGCACAGAGGTGCATTCAGTGCAAAAATCCTCTTTGTATCGGCGGATGCCCTGTGAATATAGATATACCATGGTTTATAAGGCTT
>MGPS01000065.1:10439-11197 GCA_001797495.1 Deltaproteobacteria bacterium GWC2_42_11 | reverse complement strand
TGATAATCTTTCCTGCAACAGCAGCAAACTTTATAAATATACCATGGATACAGACTATCGCAAATGCACTGAATCCGTCAGGTGTATGGTACAACCTGTTATACATCCCTGCCATAATCGGGTTTACATATTTTTATACTGCAATTCAATTCAATCCTAATGACATCGCTGATAATCTTAAAAAGAACGGCGGCTTTGTGCCGGGCATAAGGCCTGGAAGAAATACAGCAGAATATATAGACAGGATACTTAAGAGGATAACATTGTGGGGCGCCATGTATCTTTCGTTTGTATGCGTCATCCCTTCCATACTTATAGGCAGATTCAATGTGCCGTTTTATTTCGGCGGCACAGCGCTTTTGATAGTAGTCGGTGTTGCACTTGATACAGCACAGCAGGTTGAATCGCATATGCTTGCAAGGTCTTATGAGGGTCTCCTCAAAAAGGGAAAGTTGAAAGGCAGGAGATGGTAGGTGCTGAATCTGATACTCATGGGTTCCCCGGGCGCTGGTAAGGGGACGCAGTGCCAGAGGCTGATAGAGAGGTACAGGATACCGCAGATATCTACAGGGGATATACTGAGGGCTGCTGTCAGGGATAAGACATTGCTGGGTCTGGAAGCAAAGGGTTACATGGACAGGGGTGCGCTGGTTCCTGACGAACTTGTGGTCAGTATAGTTGCAGAGAGGTTAAAAGGGAATGATTGCATTAGCGGTTTTATACTTGACGGTTTTCCGCGCACGATAAGGCAGGCAGAG
>MGPS01000065.1:5398-10433 GCA_001797495.1 Deltaproteobacteria bacterium GWC2_42_11 | reverse complement strand
GAATACACGCTTAAAAATATGGGGAGAAGTATTGACCGTGTTATAAACATAGATGTCCCTGATAAAGAGGTTGTTAAAAGACTGGGCGGCAGGAGGGTATGCAGGGGCTGCGGTCAGGGGTACCATGTTGTATTCAGCCCTCCGCTTATTGCTGACAAATGTGATAAGTGCGCTGGTGAACTTTACCAACGTAATGATGACAGGGAAGAAACAATAAATGCGAGATTGAAGATTTATGACGAACAAACATCCCCTCTGAAGAAATTCTATAACGACATGGGAGTGCTAAAGTCAATAGACGGCGTTGGCGGGATGGATAAGATCACAGAAGATATTATAAATGCCATTGGGGGGAAATGAAATAGTAATATTAAGGTCTTCTGATGAGATAGAAAGACTGCGGGCGAGCAATATAATAGTCGCTGAAATATTAAACGAGTTAAAGGGCAATGTAAAGACAGGCGTTTCTACCATTGACCTTGAAAGGATATGTGAGGAGGAGGTAAGGAAGAGGAAGGTAATACCTGCATTTAAAGGTTACAGGGGCTATCCATACTGTATATGCACATCTGTTAATGAACAAGTCGTTCACGGGATGCCGTCCAAAAGGGTACTTAAGGGCGGTGATATAGTGAGTATAGATTTAGGAATACTGCATAACGGATATTATGGTGATTCTGCTGTTACAGTCCCAGTAGGCAGGGTGTCAGAAGAGGTGAATAGACTAATAGATGTTGCAGAGAAGGCTTTATATCTTGGTATAAACGAAGCAAGGGTGGGCAGCAGGCTGTCTGATATAGGAGCAGCGATTCAGGGCTATGTTGAGGCAAATGGTTTTTCAGTAGTAAGGGATTTTGTAGGGCACGGTATAGGACAGAGCCTCCATGAGGCACCGCAAGTTCCTAATTTCGGAGTGCGCGGTAAGGGTGTCAGATTGAAGGCAGGCATGGTGCTTGCAATAGAGCCTATGATAAATATGGGCAGATGCGAAGTTGTTATACTTGGTGATGGCTGGACAGCGGTTACAAAAGACGGAAGTCTGTCAGCACATTTCGAACATTCTATAGCGATAACTAATAACGAACCTTATATATTAAGCAGGCTGTGAATAAGACAGTCAAGGATAATAAATGAGCAAAGAAGAGGCTATACAGGTTGAAGGTACAGTAAAGGAGACCTTGCCAAACGCCATGTTCAGGGTGGAACTGGAGAATAAGCATATGGTGCTGGCGCATGTTTCGGGCAAGATGAGAATGCATTTTATAAAGATACTCCCTGGTGATAAGGTGACAGTTGAACTATCGCCTTATGACCTTACCAGGGGGAGGATAATATACAGGGCGAAATAAAAACAGTTAAAGAAGTTAGAGAGTTTAAGAGTTCAAGAGTTTGAGAGTTTTAACTCCTAACTCCTCAACTCCATAACTCCTAAACTTGAAAGGGTGTTAAACATGAAGGTCAGAAGTTCAGTAAAAAAGATATGCAATAAGTGTAAGGTCATAAAAAGGAAAGGTGTTGTCAGGGTTGTGTGCGATACGCCCAAACACAAACAGAGACAAGGATAAAAGATAGTAACTCCTAAACTCCTAAACTCAAAAAACGGAGGTTAAATTGGCAAGGATTGCAGGT
This sequence comes from Deltaproteobacteria bacterium GWC2_42_11, assembly GCA_001797495.1. Lineage (GTDB taxonomy): Bacteria > Desulfobacterota > GWC2-55-46 > UBA9637 > GWC2-42-11 > GWC2-42-11. The sequence continues at coordinate 8,804 of MGPS01000065.1, read as the reverse complement.
ATAGATTTACCGAAGAATAAAAGGATAGAGATCGCACTCAGATATCTTTACGGTATTGGAAGGACAACATCCAGAAAGATTCTTGAAGAGGCAGGTGTTGACCTTGATACAAGGACACAGAACCTTACAGAGGTGCAGGTCTCTAATATAAGGAAGATCCTGGACCGGGAGTATAAGGTTGAGGGTGATTTGAGAAGAGAGGTTGCCATGGATATAAAGAGGCTTATGGATGTAGGTACATACAGGGGGCTCCGACATAGAAAGGGATTACCTGTGAGGGGGCAGAGGACTCATACAAATGCAAGGACAAGAAAGGGGCCAAGAAAGACGGTTTCAGTAAGAAAGAAGGAAGCATAGGGAGGATCTGATGGCAAAAGTAAAAAAAGAAAAGAAGGGTATTTCAAAAGGTGTTGTACATATTCAGTCTACATTCAATAACACTATCATCACAATCACTGATATAAACGGGAATGTTATTGCGTGGTCAAGTGCGGGGTCACATGGTTTCAGAGGCTCAAGGAAGGGGACCCCGTTTGCTGCACAGGTTGCGGCAGATGTTGCTGCAAAAAAGGCTATGGAGCACGGCGTCAGAAATGTGGATGTCTATGTAAAGGGTCCTGGTTCCGGCAGGGAATCCGCACTCCGCTCTTTACAGTCCGCAGGCTTCGGAATAAACCTTATAAAGGATGTAACGCCGATCCCTCATAATGGCTGCAGACCGCCGAAGAGGAGAAGGGTTTGATGGAATTTCAAATTTCAAATTTCAAATTTCAAATTTTGTTGGTTGGAGGTTAGATTGGCAAGACATATTGAATCAGTCTGCAAGTTTTGCAGAAGGGAAGGTTTGAAACTATTTCTCAAAGGGGATAGGTGTTATACAGATAAATGCGCCTTTGAGAGAAGGAGTTATGCGCCAGGACAACATGGACAAAGAAGGAGTAAGGCAACTGAATACCTGCTCCAGTTAAGAGAAAAGCAGAAGGTCAAGAGGATATACGGGGTTATGGAAAGGCAGTTCCGCGGCGGTTTTAAGAAGGCTGAGAAAATGAAGGGTATCACAGGCGAGAACCTTCTGAGTTACCTGGAGAGAAGGCTTGATAATGTAGTATATCGTCTTGGTTTTGCTGATTCAAGAAGAGAGGCGAGACAACTTGTGATGCATGGTCACTTTACGGTAAAGGGAAAGACTGTAAATATCCCATCGTATATTTTGAAGACAGACGAAGCAGTCCAGTTGAAGGAAAGAAGCAGGAAGTCTGCAAAAATAAATGAGTCACTGGCTGCGGTTGAACGGAGAGGTGTTCCGCAATGGCTTGAACTTGACAAGGCAAACTATAAAGGGGTTGCAAAGGCATTGCCGAAGAGGGATGACATCGGGATACAGGTTCAGGAACAACTCATTGTAGAACTGTATTCAAAATAGTTACCTGATTAATTCATTTGGCAGACTGATTAGAAACCGAAAGGAAATTACCTTATAAAAATAAGAGAGGTAACTATGCAAAAGAATTGGTCAGATTTAATCAAGCCCAAGAGATTAGAAGTTGATAGAGATACCATTACTAATACATATGGCAAGTTTACAGCAGAACCGCTTGAGAGGGGATTTGGCATAACTGTCGGGAATTCACTGAGGAGGATACTCCTTTCTTCTCTTCAGGGAGCGGCAATAACATCCATCAGGATAGAGGGGATGCCTTCACTCCACGAGTTTTCAGTAATACCCGGCATTAAGGAGGATATGGCAGAAATTATTCTGAACCTTAAGCAGATGAAGATAAAACTCCACAGTAGCGGTCCCAAGACAATAAGGATAAAGGCAAAGGGTGAATGCGAGGTTAAGGCTGGAGATATAATATGCGACTCTGCTGTAGAAATACTTAATCCCGACTTGCATATCCTGACGATGTCAAAAGATGCAAAAATTGATGCAGAGATGGTCGTGAAGGCAGGCAAGGGTTATGTCTCTGCTGAAAGGAATAAAGAGGAGAACCAGCCTATAGGTGTGATACCCATAGATGCAATATTTTCACCTATAACAAAGGTGAATTACAATGTTACTCATACGAGGGTTGGTCAGAGGACTGATTACGATAAACTAATCATGGAGTTATGGACTACCGGTGCAGTGACCCCTCAGGATGCAATAGGTATTGCTGCAAAGGTATTTAAAGAACAGGTCAGTATATTCATAACCTTTGATGAAAAGGAAAAAGCGGTTATTATTGAGGAAGGTATAAGAGAACAGAAGCAGCAAATTAACGAAAACCTCTTCAGGCCTGTTGACGAGTTAGAGTTGTCTGTCAGGTCTGCGAACTGTCTTAAGAATGCTGATATCAAATATATTGGTGAACTTGTTCAGAAAACAGAGGCTGAAATGCTGAAGACAAAGAATTTTGGGAGAAAGTCCTTAAATGAGATAAAAGAATTGATTTCCGAGATGGGGCTTGATTTCGGGACACATCTGGAGCCATTCCCTGCAAGGGAGGAACTGGACAGGATGTATCTCGAAAAGACAGGCAGTAAACTGCAGAATGCCTGAATAAAACAGTTATAAAGTTATCAAGTTGTAAAGTTTGTGTAACTTTATAAACTCTAGTTAAGGGGTATTAAAATGAGACATAACAGGGATGAAAAGAGGTTTGACAGAAGGGTAGGCCATCTGAGGTGCATGATGGCAAACCTTACAAACTCACTTTTTATACACGGCAGGATAAAGACAACTACCGCGAAGGCAAAGGAACTCAGGAGTATTGCAGAAAAGATGGTTACACTTGGTAAAAAGGGCAACCTTGCTTCTGAGAGACGTGCTGCTGCCTTTATGAGGGACAAATCTGTTGTAAAAAAACTCTTTAAAGAAATATCGCCTAAATATAAAGACAGAAACGGTGGATATACACGGATACTGAAACTTGGTGTAAGACCCGGTGATTCAGCACATATGTCTTATATAGAACTCGTTGAGGAAGGGATACCAAACAGGATAGTTAAGAAGACATCAGCCAGGAAAACCTTACATTAATTTTTCTGCTCAAAACTCCACATACTTATTAACAAAGGGCAAGGTAAATAACCTTGCCCTTTGTTATTTCCCCATCCTTGACACTAAATAACCTGTATGCTAGATTGGATCATATGGAAAAGTGTAAGGTTTTTCCGTCAGTTGAGGAATTTTGCAGCATTGCAAGTGTGAATTGCGTTATACCTGTATACCGCGAAGTTTTAGCAGATATGGAGACCCCTGTGTCTGCATTTAAAAAATTAAGCACAGCCGCGCCTGCATTTCTCCTTGAGAGTGTTGAAGGGAGTGAGAAGTGGGGCAGGTACAGTTTCATCGGTATTGAACCGAGGACTGTTTTAAAGAGCAAGGGTAATAACATAGAGATAATAGAAAATAGCAGGGTTA
>MGPS01000065.1:571-5342 GCA_001797495.1 Deltaproteobacteria bacterium GWC2_42_11 | reverse complement strand
CCTGTTGAAGCAGCAGGTCTCCCGAGATTTTATGGCGGTGCTGTCGGGTATATAGGCTATGATATGGTGAGGTTTTTCGAGCGCCTCCCTGATATAAGCAAGAGAGATACAGACCTGTATGATGCCATATTCCTTATAACAGGGCTGCTTATAATATTTGATAACCTGGAACAGAAGATAAAGGTTGTGTATAATGCGGTGGTTGACCGCTCACCGAATGCTGTCTATGAAAAGGCTGTAAAGAAGATAGATGAGATTGTTACCCGATTGAAATCACCTGTTCCGATAGATAATGGTCTCAAGTCTAAAGTCTCAAGTCTAAAGTCTCAAGATGTATCCTCTAATTTTTCAAAGGAGGGATTTTTAAATGCTGTAGAAAAGGCAAAGGAGTATATTCAGGCAGGGGATGCCATTCAGGTCGTCCTTTCTCAGCGGTTCAATACGAAACTCGATGTAGACCCGTTTGACATATACAGGTGCTTGAGGATTGTCAACCCATCTCCATATATGTTTTACATGAAATTCCCTGATATTGAACTTATCGGGTCTTCACCTGAGATACTTGTAAGGGTTGAGGGGAAGGAGATAGATGTAAGACCTATTGCAGGCACAAGGAGACGCGGCAGAACAATTAACGAAGATAAAGAACTTGAGCATGAACTTTTAAGCGACCCGAAAGAGATAGCAGAGCATATTATGCTTGTTGACCTCGGAAGGAACGATGCGGGGAGGGTATGCAAGACAGGGACAGTAGATGTAAACGAATTTATGACTGTTGAAAAATACTCTCATGTAATGCACATTGTCTCAAATGTGCATGGAAAATTAAAGGATGATAAAAACTCATTTGATGCCCTCAGGGCATGTTTTCCGGCAGGGACTCTGACAGGCGCGCCCAAGGTTAGGGCAATGGAAATCATAGAAGAACTTGAGCCTTGCAAAAGAGGCGCTTACGGAGGCTCTGTGGGATATTTCGGTTTTTCAGGGAACATGGACATGGCGATAACAATAAGGACGCTTGTTATAAAAGGTGATAATATATACATTCAGGCAGGCGCCGGGATTGTTGCGGATTCTGTGCCTGAAAACGAATATCAGGAAACAATAAACAAGGCTAAGGCGATGTTGAAGGCAGTGGAGATGGCAAGGGAGGGATTGGAATAGTTCACGCTGAAAAATGCCCCGACCCATTGTTCCACAATGGGTGCCCCGTGTGTTGCCTTCATCGCTGCGCTGCTCACATACCTAAAAAAGTATGCTCCGCTGCTCGCTCCTCGGCGCCTTGCATATGGGCAGTTTTTGAGCGTGAACTGTTTAAATAAAAGTATGCTTCTAATGATTGACAACTACGATTCCTTTACATACAACCTTGTCCAGTATCTTGCTGAACTTGGCGAGGATGTGAGGGTTTATCGGAATGACAAGATTACTGTAAAGGAGATTGAGGGATTAAAGCCTGACAGGATTGTCATTTCACCGGGACCATGCGACCCGCAGAAGGCAGGTATCTCTGTAGAGGCAATCAAAACATTTGTTGGAAAGATTCCAATATTAGGTGTTTGTCTTGGACATCAGTCCATCGGCTATGCTTATGGAGGTGAGATTGTAAGGGCAAAAAAACTCATGCATGGAAAGACATCCAAAATTTATCACGACGGAGAAACCATATTTGAAGGTATTGAAAACCCGTTTGATGCAACCAGATACCATTCCCTTGTTATAAGAAAAGAGACCCTACCTGACTGCCTTGAAATCAGCGCGTGGACAGAGGATGAAGAGATAATGGGTATAAGGTATAAAGAAAAGGGTCAAGGGTCAGGGGTCAGGGGTCAGGGGGAAAATATTCTTGAAGGCGTTCAGTTTCATCCAGAGTCAATACTGACAAAGTCTGGCAAAGATATATTGAAAAATTTTCTTGATATATCCAAACATAAGGAGAAATCATGATAAAAGAGGCGATTGCAAAGGCTGTTAAAAATCTTGATTTAACAGAATTGGAAATGATTGATGTGATGAATGAGATAATGACAGGTGCTGCTTCTCATGGACAGATAGGCGCTTTTTTAACTGCGCTCAGAATAAAAGGCGAAACAGTGGATGAAATAACAGGCGCGGCAAGGGTGATGAGGGAGAAGTCAACAAAGATAAAGGTTAAAGGCAATGTTGTTGACACATGCGGCACAGGCGGGGATGAGGCAATGACATTCAATATCTCAACTGCCTCTGCATTTGTTGCAGCAGGCGCAGGGCTTACAATTGCAAAGCACGGGAACAGGAGCATATCATCAAAATGCGGCAGCGCCGATGTGTTGACAGCGCTTGGCGTAAATATTGATGTGGAAACACAGAGAGTGGAAGAATGCCTGAATACAGTGGGGATTGGTTTTTTATTTGCACCGCTCCTCCATGGCGCTATGAAATACGCTGCACCTGTAAGGCGGGAGATAGGCATAAGGACAATATTTAACCTTCTGGGTCCACTGACAAACCCTGCTGGTGCAAGATGTCAGGTGATTGGTGTGTATGATGAAAAACTTACGGATATAATAGGTAAGGTTATTGCAAACCTTGGGGGGGAGCATGTGTTTGTTGTTTGCGGGGAGGACGGGCTTGATGAAATAACACTTACCGCACCTACAAAGGTTACAGAACTTAGAGATGGGCAAATTAGAACATTTTACATAAAACCAGAGGATTTTGGATTTGATAGATGCAAACCAGAAGATTTAAAAGGCGGAGACCCTGAAGAAAACGCAGGGATAATAATGAATATATTTAAAGGCGAGAAATCTCCAAAGAGGGATATTGTTATCTTGAATGCTGCATTTGCGATTGCTGCAGGTGGCAGGGCAAAGACTGTTCCCGAAGGCATTGCAATGGCACGGGGTGCTATTGATTCAGGGCTTGCTATGGAGAAATTGAATAAGTTGAAAGAGATGACAAATAGTTCACGCTGAAAAATGCCCCGACCCAGCCTCGGCTGGGTGCCCCGTTCGTTGTCGCTGCGGTTTCTGCGCTCAACATACTGTAAAAGTATGCCTCCCCCCGATTGAATCTATCGGGGGCTTGCTCCGCCTTGCATCTGAGACATTTTTGAGCGTGAACTGAGGAAAATATAACAAAGAATTCTCCCTCTCCCCAGTGGCACAGGCTTCCAGCCTGTGGAAACAGGCAAGATGCCTGTCCCACCAGAGAGGGTTAAGGTGAGGGGTAAATAGTGAAAGGACAGGTTACAGGTAGTATCCTTGACGAGATAGTTTTTTATAAAAAAGAATCTCTTGAGCGGCAAAAAAAAGAAGTTCCATTAGATATTTTAAAGAAAGAGATTTCTAATTTACAACCTGCCCGAGATTTTATAAAGGCAATTTCAGGAATTGGTATAAATATAATAGCAGAGATTAAAAAGGCATCACCGTCAAAGGGGATTATACGACACGAATTTGACCCTGCTCGTATAGCAACGATATATCAGGAAAATGGTGCTTCTGCTATTTCAGTCCTGACAGAAGAAAAATATTTTTTAGGAAATATCGGTTATCTTAAAATCGTAAAGGATGTTGTAGACCTGCCAGTACTGCGAAAAGACTTTATATTTGGTGAATATCAGATATATGAAGCAAGGGTTAAAGGTGCTGATGCAATACTTCTTATAGCAGGGATATTAGGAGAAAAAGAGTTAAAAAGACTTCTGGATTTAAGTCACAGCGTTGGGATGTATTGCTTGGTTGAGGTACATGACAAAGTGGAACTTAAAAAGGCTTTATCAACCGATGCAAAAATAATTGGCGTAAACAACAGAGACTTAAAGATATTTAAGACAGATATAAATACAACCATAAACCTTATTAAAGAGATTCCATCTGACAGAATAGTTGTAAGTGAAAGCGGCATAAGTACGCATGAGGATATTTTAAGATTGAAAGAGGCAGGTGTTAATGCGTTCCTTATCGGCGAGGCTTTGATGAGAGAAAGCGACATTGGCAAAAAATTAAGGGAGTTTAAGGGTTCACGCTGAAAAATGCCCATCTGCTGCGTTGACAGTTAAAGCACGGTTGAAACCGTGCCTACAAAAAATGTAGGCACGAATTTATTCGTGCAGATTGCTATAAAGGTGTTTGCAATGGGAATTAAGGTCAAAATATGCGGGATAACAAATCTGGAAGATGCACTAAAGGCAGCGGAGTTTGGTGCAGATGCACTGGGTTTTATATTTTTCAAAAAAAGTCAGCGATGTGTGAATATCAAGACAGTTAAGGAAATCATAAAGGCACTTCCGCCGTTTATTGCAACTGTAGGAGTATTTGTCAATGAAAAGGCTGACAAGGTAAATGAGATTGCTTATAACCTTGGACTGGATGCTGTCCAGCTGCACGGAGATGAATCCCCTGAATTCTGTAAGAAAATAAAGAAAAAGGTTATAAAGGCATTTAAGATACAGGAATCAGGGACTAGGAGCCATGGGCTAATAAAAGAGATGAAAAGGTACAAGGTTTTTGCATATTTGTTGGATACATATAAAGAAGATGTTGAGGGCGGCACAGGAGAGACATTTAACTGGGATATTGTAAAAAAGGCTGTAGAGTATGGTAGGGTAATACTTGCAGGCGGTCTCAATCCTGGAAATATTGCAGAGGCTGTAAAGGTGGTCAAACCTTATGCAGTAGATGTTTCAAGCGGTGTTGAAAAATATGCGGGCAAAAAGGACTTAAAAAAGGTAAAAGAATTTATAGAAAGGGCAAAGGGAGCGCTATGAAGGGTCAAGGGTCAAGGG
>MGPS01000065.1:0-558 GCA_001797495.1 Deltaproteobacteria bacterium GWC2_42_11 | reverse complement strand
GTTTCAAAATCTACCAGACAAACAAGGACATTTTGGCATATATGGCGGCAGGTATATTTCCGAAACACTTATGCCTGCGGTTTTGGAACTTGAAAAGGAATACACGAAATTTAAAAATAATACGGCTTTCAAAAAGGAACTCAATTATTACTTAAGAGAATATGTAGGCAGACCCACTCCGCTTTATTTTGCAGAAAGGCTTACAAAAAAGGTCGGCGGCGCAAAAATCTATTTAAAGCGGGAGGATTTGTGCCATACAGGCGCTCATAAAATCAACAATACAATGGGGCAGATACTTCTTGCAAAAAGGATGGGCAAAACAAGGATTATTGCAGAGACAGGCGCTGGTCAGCACGGCGTTGCAACAGCGGCAGTCGCTGCAATGTTTGGTCTTGAGTGCGAAATTTACATGGGAACAGAGGATATCGAAAGGCAGAAGCCGAATGTATTCAGGATGAAACTCCTCGGCGCAAAGGTCAATCCTGTTTCTTCAGGAAGCGCTACATTAAAAGATGCAATGAATGAGGCGCTTCGGGACTGGGTTACAAATGTCTGGAA
>MGPS01000064.1:10425-12845 GCA_001797495.1 Deltaproteobacteria bacterium GWC2_42_11 | reverse complement strand
CTTGATAATATGATGATCTATCTTGACAATTCAGCAACATCATTTCCAAAGCCTGAATCCGTATATAAAAGGGTGGATTATATCCTCAGGCACATAGGCGGGAATCCGGGCAGGAGCAGCCACCGCATGGCGCTTGATGCAAGCCGGGTCATATTTGAGACAAGGGAATCTGCTGCAAGACTATTCAATATAAAAGACTCATCCCGCATTGCCTTTACGAAAAATGCTACAGAGGCAATAAATATTGCATTTAAAGGGCTGTTAAAGGCAGGGGATAATGTTGTAACTACAAACATAGAACACAATGCAGTTACAAAGGCATTAGGCAGTCTTGAGAGACAAGGGATAAGTGTTAGAAAAGTTTCTGCGTCAGAAGACGGTTTTGTAAAACCGCATGATATTGAAAAGGCAATTGCCAAAAATACAAAGATTGTCTCTGTTGTCCATGCCTCAAATGTGTTAGGCACAATCCTGCCTGTTGGAGAGATAGGCAATATCTGCAGGAAAATGGGTGTTATATTTATGATAGATGCTGCACAGACAGCAGGCTGTGTGCCGATTGATGTTGAAACAATGAATATAGACATACTTGCTGCAACAGGGCATAAGGGTTTATTGGGTCCGCAGGGCACAGGTCTTTTATATCTGAAGGAAGGCATAGAGCCAATGCCGCTTGTAGACGGCGGTCTTGGCGAGGCAGAAGATACAAGTGAAATCCCTGACAGGCTTGAGGCAGGGACAATGAATACACCGGGGATAGGCGGGCTTGGCAGTGGTGTAGAATTTATTTTAAAGGAAGGGATTGACAGGATTAAAAAGCGTGAAGAAAAACTTATAAGGCAGTTGATTGATGGGCTGAAAGGTTTAAAAGGCATAAGTTTCATAGGGACAATGGATGCTGTGAAAAGGGTAAGCCTTGTTTCTTTTAATATAGATGGAAAAGAGCCGTCGCAGGTTGGCTATATACTGGATAATGAATTCGGCATAATGACACGGTGCGGCACGCACTGTGCACCTGAGGCGCACAAAACAACGGGGACATATCCGCAAGGCTCTATCAGGGTAAGTCCGGGATATTTTAATACTGAAAAAGAGGTTGAAGAATTTTTGAGGGCAATAAATAAGTTGATGAGTTAAGGAGTAAAAACAAATACAGTTTAGGAGTTTTTTTAACTCTTAAACTCTTAAACTCCTAAACTCGTAAACTCGTAAACTCGTAAACTTATGTTAATCCTTGGTATAGAATCCTCATGCGATGATATGGCTGCTGCGGTTGTGGAAGACGGGGAAATAATCCTTTCCAATGTCGTATCATCTCAGGACGAAATCCATAAAAAATACGGCGGTATTGTTCCGGAACTTGCATCCCGCAGGCATATTGAGACAGTTATCCCTGTGGTTGAAGAAGCGCTGGTTCAGGCAGGTCATGCAATCGCAGATATTGATGCCATAGGTGTTACACAGGGTCCAGGTCTTGTCGGTTCTATCCTTGTCGGACTTTCGTTTGCAAAGGCAGTTGCTTATGCCATGGATATACCGTTTGTGGGAGTAAACCATATCGAAGCACATCCGATGGCAGTGTTTCTGGAAGAAAGGGTTCAAGGGTTCAAGGGTTCAAGGGTTCAAGAAAAAAATCTGCAATCAGCAATCCACAATCCACAATTTCCTTTCATTGCCCTTGTTGTTTCAGGAGGGCATACATCTCTTCTTAAATTTAATGATTTTGGCGATTACTGTATTATCGGACAGACAAGGGATGATGCCGCAGGAGAGGCATTTGATAAGGTGGCAAAACTTTTGGGTCTTGGTTACCCCGGCGGCGCTGTTATTGATAAACTTGCAAAAGAAGGGAACCCTTCTGCCATAAACTTCACAAGACCGTATATGCAGGATACCCTTGATTTCAGTTTCAGCGGATTAAAGACCGCAGTGTTGAATTGGATCAAAGGGCAGGAAGGCAGCAGTAGTATGATGGGCAATGCCCACCCTGCAACTGCCAATCTTGCGGCATCGTTTCAGGAGGCAGTTGTCGATACACTTGTATTTAAATCGCTTCTTGCCTGCAAAAAAAGTTCAATAAATAACCTTGTCATATCAGGCGGCGTGGCATGCAACTCAAGGTTAAGACATAAACTATCTGAGGCAGCAGAATCCGAAGGTATAAACCTCTTTATCCCTCATCCAAAACTCTGCACAGATAACGGTGCAACTGTTGCTGCTGCCGCATATCATAAATTAAGAAATGGCATATCGTCCGATATTTCTCTTAATGCATATGCCAGCCTTTAAAAACAGCATGAAAGATAAAAATTATGGCATTTCTCCTAAAAAGAGGTTCGGGCAAAATTTCCTTACAGACAGAAATATCGCTCTAAAGATTGTCCGACTGGCTGATATAAAGCCAGATGATGTTGTTTTAG
>MGPS01000064.1:8550-10386 GCA_001797495.1 Deltaproteobacteria bacterium GWC2_42_11 | reverse complement strand
TAGATAAAGGTGCTAAAGTTATTGCTGTTGAGATTGACAAGGCGCTTTTCCATCTTCTCCTTGTCAAGTTCTCTGATGTCAAAGATATTGAAATCCTAAATGAAGATGCGCTTAAAATTTCATATAAGAGACTTTCTGAAAGGGCAGGCAGCAAACTCAAGGTTATTGCGAACCTTCCCTATAACATATCAACGGCAATACTTTTTAAGTTCCTTGAAGAGCGAGAGGCATTCTCAGGATTTCTTCTCATGCTTCAGAAAGAGGTCGCAGAAAGGATTGCTGCAAAGCCGCGCTGTAAGGACTATGGTATATTGTCTGTTTTTATCCGACTTCTTATGGATGTTAAGATAGAATTTAAAGTCCCTTCCTCTGCATTCTATCCCGAACCCAAAGTGGATTCAGCGGTTATAAGGCTCAATATTCTGGACAAGCCAAGAGTTGAGGTTGATGACATTGATTTGTTTAGAAAGGTGGTCAGAGCATCGTTTAACCAGAGGAGAAAGACACTGTCAAATGCGCTTAAAGCGCTGCCTGTTCCGCATAATTTTATTATAAAGGCATTTGAGAAGGCAGGGATAGACCCAAACAGACGGGGTGAGACACTGTCAGTAGAAGAGTTTGCAAAACTGTCAAATATTATTGACAGGAGTAGGGAGTAAGGAGTAAGAGACAAGGGGCAGTTGGCAGTTGACAATTGGCAGTTATGCCAACTGCAAACTGCAAATTGAAAAAGAGGAGATGATACTATGAGGATTCTCATTACAGGCGGCGCTGGCTTTATAGGTTCCAATGTTGCTGACGAATATATAAAGGCAGGACATGATGTAGTTATAATAGACGACCTTTCAACAGGGAACGAGAAGAATATAAATCCGAAGGCACGGTTTTATAAGACGAGCATCTGCGGCCTGTCAGTGGAAAATATATTTAAGGAATTCAAGCCTGAGATTATCAATCACCATGCAGCACAAATGGATGTCAGAAGGTCTGTTTCAGACCCTGTATTTGATGCAAATATAAATATAATAGGTATGCTCAACCTTTTGGAGAATTCAAAAAAATATGGAGTAAAGAAATTTATATTTGCATCAACAGGCGGTGCAATCTATGGGGAGCAGGAAAGATTCCCTGCAGATGAGGAGCATCCAGTAAGACCATTAAGCCCTTATGGTGTTTCAAAACTTGCGGGAGAGAAGTATCTTTTTTATTATAAGGTAAACTTTGGTATTGATTACTGCATATTGAGATATTCCAATGTCTATGGACCGCGTCAGAACCCTCATGGTGAGGCAGGTGTTGTTGCAATATTCATACAAAAGATGCTTAAAAAAGAACAGCCTATCATAAACGGTGACGGAAAGCAGACGAGGGATTTTGTATTTGTAAAGGATGCTGCTTCTGCAAATCTCAAGGCACTCTCATTCAATGACAGTGATATTTTTAATATTGGGACAGGTGAAGAAACGGACATAAATTATATCTTTAACAAACTTTACAGAATAACAGAGATAGACTGCAAAGAGGTGCACGGACCTGCAAAACATGGTGAACAGATGAGGAGTGTCATAGACCCCGGAAAAGCAAAGAGTTTACTTGACTGGGAACCAAAGGTTTTGCTGAATGATGGGCTAAAGGAAACAGTGGAATATTTTAAGTCACGCTTAACGTGATAAGTAGTTGATTAAAGGGATTAAGATGACAGAAAACATATTCAGGCAGATACCTTCGGTTGATGAGGTTTTGAGATTTAATGGGTTAAAGCCTCTTGTTGCTTTATACTCAAGGGCATTTGTTGCTGATGTTGTCAGGGATGTCCTGGATGGATTGAGAGAAAAG
>MGPS01000064.1:260-8533 GCA_001797495.1 Deltaproteobacteria bacterium GWC2_42_11 | reverse complement strand
GCAGTCAGCAGTCAACCACCGAGAGATAGAAACAAAAATAAAACAAAGACTTGAACAGGAACTAAAACCTTCCTTGAAAAAAATCATAAACGCATCAGGCACAATCCTTCACACAAATCTTGGCAGGGCAATCCTCTGCGACGATGCTGCAGAGGCAGTGAGGAATGTTGCACTAAATACTGTAAACCTTGAGTTTGATACAGGGGATGGAGAAAGGGGGGACAGAGATTCTCATCTGGAAGGGCTCATCTGCTATCTTACAGGTGCAGAGGCAGCAACATTTGTTAATAACAATGCAGCAGCTGTTTTGCTGGCATTGAATACATTTGCAGAAGGTAAGGATGTCATAATATCAAGGGGCGAACTTGTTGAGATAGGCGGTTCTTTCAGGATACCAGAGATTATAAAAAAAAGCGGGTGCAGTCTTGTTGAGGTTGGCACAACAAATAGGACTCATCCTTCTGATTATGCAAATGCCATAAATCAAAATACTGCACTCATTCTCAAAGCACACACAAGCAACTACCGCATAATCGGCTTTACATCAATGGTTGATTTAAAAGAACTGGTTGAAATTGGCAAAAAACATGGACTGCCTCTTGTTGAGGATTTAGGCAGCGGTTCTATTATAGACCTTTCCTTATTTGGTCTGCCAAAAGATCCGATTGTAAAAGAAAGCATAGATGCAGGTGCAGATGTTGTAACATTCAGTGGTGACAAACTATTAGGCGGACCACAGGCAGGGATAATTGTCGGCAAAAAGGATTTCATCAAGCGGATTAAAAACAACCCTTTAAAAAGGGCATTAAGGCTTGACAAACTCACAATTGCAGCACTTGAGGCAACATTAAAATTATATCTTAATCTTGATACACTCCCGCAGAAACTTCCTGCATTAAGGTTTTTAACGCGTCCTTTAAAAGACATAGAAGAAACCGCAAAGAAGGTGTCACAACTTCTTAAAAGACAATTGGGGGAGGGATTTGAAATAAATATTGAAGATAGTTTTTCCCAGATAGGGAGCGGTTCTCTCCCTGAGGAAACAATCCCTACAAAGGTTATTTCAATAGTTCACAGAGACATACCACCCGATAAGATATCTGAAATGTTCCTGAAAAATAATCCTCCCGTATTAGGCAGGATCAGCAAGAAGATGTTCCTCCTTGATATGCGGACTATAGAAGATGACGGAGATTTTCTTCAGAGGACATTGTGAGTTGTTAGTTGCGGATAGGCATTTTATTTGGTCTTAAGAAATACGGGAAGTCCCAAGCCATCCTGCAGGCGCCTTTCTTACCTTGCTTTTTGATGCGATTTATAATACCATTTTTACATCGGCTATTTTTTTAACCATACATTCCAGTGGATACTATTAGCCAAGATAGAAATTGCCTAAATTAAGGCTTTAAACTACTCTCTTTTTAAGAAAAAGATAAAGGGATGGTAAGATACTGGCAAGAAAGGGCATTATCATGCTGACACAATTGGAGATTATGGGGAGGTTTATGAAGACCTGCTTCCTCATTCTTTTGTTCTCCATAGTCGTATTTATACTTCCATCCCCTGTCTATTCTCAGGGATTAACCGTTGTATCAAGGTTTGTAGAAGGGGATATACCTTTGACTGTTGATTTGTCCATCTGGCAGAAAGTCAATCCCATAGTTATCCCTTTGAGTTCCCAGATAGTAGCCCATCCAATGGCATCACTCCTTCCTGCTGGGAAAAGTCTGGTAAGGGAGATTACAGTTAGGTCCATAAATAATGGGAAGGTAATAGCCTTTCTTCTCGAGTGGGAGGATGCTACAGATAACTCCAGTCCAGAGGGTATAGATACCTTTAGAGATGCTGCAGCGCTGCAGTTTCCAGTAAGGACTTCTGCCAGAAGTGAGGATACACCTTACTTTGCCATGGGTGAAAAGGGAAGGATGGTAAATATCTGGCAATGGAGGTCTGATGCAAGGGTAAGGGGAACCCCTCCTGTAGAAGACCTTATGGCAGAGGGCTTTGGTACCTTAACATATCAAACATCTCAGGATGTCAGAGGCATAGGCCTCTGGCTGGAGGGCAGATGGGAGGTAGTCCTCTTGAGGATGATGAGGACATTGGATGAGAATGATGTTGAATTTGAAAACAAGGGATTGTTCCCTATAGCCTTTGCCGTCTGGAATGGGGCAAACAAGGAAAGGGATGGGCAGAAATCTATCTCCACATGGCACTCTTTGAGGATTGAATAAGGGGTTTCCCATGAGAAAGATCCTTAAAAGACCCTTCTTGCTCATCATCTTGCTTTCTATACTAATCGTAACACCTTCCATCTCCTCTCCCTTTAATAAGGAAGAGCGGACATCGGGGAAGCCCGTTGTCTATTTTGGCGCCATAATGTTATATACCCCGCTGGTTATGTATGAGAGATACCAGCCCTTTATTGACTACCTCACTGCCAATACCCCATATGAGTTCAGGCTTAAGGTTCGGAAGGACTATGAGGATGTTGCAAGGGCATTAAATGACGGAACCTTTGGTATAGCCCTCCTTGGTGGTGTGACATATGTAATGGCAAAGGAGGAAGGGCTGGACATCCTTCCTATACTTGTGCCTCTAAACCCGTCTGGTAAGCCAACCTACAGGAGTGTGATAATTACAAGAAGGGATAATGATGAGATAAATGACATTTCAGATTTGAAGGGTAGATCCGTTGCCTTTACCTCCCGTTTAGGCACCTCAGGAAGATTGGGGGCATTGTATCATCTATATAAAACAGGGATAACTATTAGAGACCTCTCCCGGTCATTCCATCTCAGGTACCACGACTCGGTTGTCCGGGAGGTCTTGAATGGCCGCTATGACGCTGGTGTGGTGATGGACTCTGTGGCAGAGTCTTATAAAGACAAGGGAATCAAATCTGTTTTTGTCTCCCAACCACTACCTGCCCTACCCATCGTTGTCTCTAAAGATACATCTCCAGAACTCGTAGATTCGGTCAAGGCTGCCCTTTTAAGGCTCAATCCCAAAAACCCATCCCATAGGAAGATGATGGAGGGGTGGGATATGGTGATAAGGAATGGATTTGTTGAGGCAACGGAATCAAATTACAAAGAAATAGAAGATATGGTAAGATATTTAAAAGAAAAGGGGGTTTACTTCAGATTTTGAAACGGATTAAAGATGCCATTTTCTCTTTCGGGGGCAAGGCTACTCTGGCCTCAGCAGCCTTTGTGATATTCCTTATGATAACTGCCCTGTATGTAATAGTATCCAGAGAGGAAGATATCTACCTCCAGGGTGCTGATAACCGTGCAAGAACAATAATTGAGACAGCAGGGGTGAACTTCGTCAATACCCTTATCTATAAAGAGATAGGCCTTATAGAGGAGACAGGTGTTTTAGACCTTTATATTTCGGACCTGATGAAAAGGGATGAAAGCCTTTTATACATCGTCCTCCTTGATAACTCTGGAAGGGTAGTGGCACACAGCAATCCTAAGGAGTATGGAAAGGTCTATGAGGACAGGAAGACCAGAGAGGAACTTGCAAGCCCTGTTACCCTTATCAGACAGGAGGTGCAGGGGGGCATACCTCTTCTGGAGGCGGTAACCCCGTTAATGGTCGGCGCCAAAAGGCTTGGGGTTTTGAAGATAGGAATGACTCTGGAAGGGATTTACCAAAACCTTTACTCCATCCAGTGGAGGATGACTGTCCTCACTATTGGCGCCACCATGGTCTCTATAGTCATGGTGGTCTTTGGAGTCAGGGTTTTTACAGGGCCCGTGGTAGATCTGTCAAAGCATATGGACAAAGTTGACTACGGTGGATACGAAGATATCAATTACAATGTGCAGAGAAGGGACGAGATTGGTCATCTCCAGAGGAGTTTTTCCTCAATGCTCCACAGGTTAAAGGAGGCGGATGTAAAGTGGGAGAATACCTTCAATTCTATAACAGACTTCATCTCCATTCACAGCAAGGATTATAGAATACTCAAGGTCAACAATGCCCTTGCCCAGAGGCTTCATACCACCACGGATGGGCTGATAGGGAGGCACTGCTGGGAGGTCTTTCACAACTCAAACTGCGTATGCCCAAACTGTCCACATACAAGGACACTGGAAACTGGTGAGCAATCTCACCTCGAGATGGAATATACCCCCCTTGGAGGGATATTCCTCACCACCACCTTCCCTTATCTCAATGAAAAGGGGGAGATGGTTGGAACCATCCATATTGCCAAGGATAGAACCGCAGAAAAGAGGCTCCAGGAAAAACTCATCCAGTCGGAGAAGATGGCGGCTATGGGACAACTGGTCTCAGGGGTTGCCCATGAGATAAACAACCCCTTAAACTCCATCCTCGGCTACTCCACCTATCTACTTGAGGATACATTGCCAGATGACCCTGATAGAGAGGAACTGCAAAAGATAACAGAGGCAGCCCTCCGATGCAAGAGGATAGTGGAAGAGTTATTAGACTTTGCCCGCAAGAAGCCCCCGAAGACAGCGCCTACTGATATCAACAGGACAGTAGAGAATGTACTTGCCCTCATAAAGGACAGGGTTATCTCTCCAGCCCATCCTGATAAGGTAGAGGTCATTAAGGGGTTAGACCCTGCCTTATCCCATATAATAGCCGATGAGACCCAGCTTGAACAGGTCTTTTTAAACATAATCCTCAATGCCTACCAGGCCATATCAGGGGATGGAAGGATAACCCTGAAGACCTTTAATGATGGTCAATCTGTAAAGGTCATGATTACCGATACAGGGTGCGGTATCCCTCATGAAGACCTTTCAAGGATATTCGACCCCTTCTTTACCACAAAAGAGCCAGGAAAGGGGACAGGTCTTGGACTGGCTGTCAGCCACAGTATCATCGGCGCCCACGGTGGGGTTATAGATGTGGAAAGCAAGATCGGCGAAGGAACAAACTTTACTATAACCCTGCCCATGGATGTAAAGGAGGCGGTATGAGCAAGGTATTAGTGGCAGACGATGAACCTGATACCCTGGACATCTGTTCCAAGATCCTCAAGAAGCAGGGACACCAGGTTTTTACAGCAAGGGATGGTTTAGAAACCATTAAGTTTCTTGAAGGGGAGACCTTTGACATCCTCCTCCTTGACCTCAGGATGCCAGGAAAGGGCGGGATGGAGATACTGGATGTAACGAGGGAGATGGGCATTGATACCATAGTGATTACAGCCTATGCCAGCATAGAAACAGCAGTGGAGGCTATGAAAAAGGGCGCCCTTGACTATTTAGCCAAACCCTTCACAGCACAGGAACTCCGCTTGATAGTTGAAAAGACCCTCTCACGGCAGAGGTTTTTGAACACAGAAAAATACCTTGCAGGGGATGAACAGGATACCTTCTTTGAGATGGTTGGTTCCAGCCCTGAGATGCAGGGGTTATATGACACGATAGAGAGGATAGCCACTGTTGATACCAATATACTGATAGAAGGGGAGACAGGCACAGGAAAGGAACTTGTTGCCAGGGCTATACACCTCAAGAGCCCCCGTTCCAATCGTCCCTTTATCCCTGTAAACTGCGGGGCATTGCCAGAGAACCTCCTTGAAACAGAACTCTTTGGCCATATAAAAGGGGCATTTACAGGGGCTGTGAACTCAAAACAGGGGTTGGTTGAGGCATCCTCAGGTGGAACCCTATTTCTCGACGAGGTCTCAGAGACGCCCCCTGCCCTGCAGGTAAAACTTTTAAGGGTCATTCAGGAAAAGGAGTTCAGGCCTGTTGGCAGCACAGAGGTAAAAAGGGCGGATGTGCGGATAATCACCGCCACCAACAGGAACCTTGCAGAGGAGGTAAGGAAGGGACGGTTCAGAGAGGATCTGTTCTACAGGATAAGTGTTATAGCATTAAGGGTGCCGCCTCTAAGGGACAGGAGGGAGGACATTCCCCTCCTTGTCCATCACTTTATAAAAAGGTATAATCAACGTTACCATAGAGATATCGAGGGGGTCACCCAAGATGGCATGGATGCCCTGATGAGGTATAACTGGCCAGGGAACATCAGGGAGATTGAAAACCTCATCGAAAGGATGGTCATCATGGAAAAGGGAAGGATAATCTCGCCAAAGAATCTCGGTCTGGATTTTATGGTGGATGGACGGAAGGGGATGGAAGATGGGGTCAAGTCCATTAAGGATATGGAAAAGGAACATATAGAGAAGGTTCTGAAGGTAACCGGCTGGAACAGGACAAGGACAGCCGAGATCCTTGGTATAGGCAGAAGGACGCTCTATGAGAAGATAAATACTTATGGGATAAAGGAGGACTAACGAGGTGGTTATCTTAAACCCAAAAAATGCAGTTGCATTTTTTGACAAACGCAATCTTTGGCCAAATACTGCGTCAAATCTGGCTGTCCAAATACTCACATACCTAAAACAGTATGCTCCGTTTTGTCCATCCATCTTTTCCTTGTTTTTGGCTCAAATCTTGCGTTTGCCCCGAAAAATAAAAACCAAATACATTTTTCGGGTAAACATAGTTTTGATTCTACTTCTCCTTGTAACCCCATCCCTTGCGGCAACTGTAACAGGAAGGGTGGAGGTTACAGGGGAATACGGAATCAAACCCGGCAAAAAACTCCACGAGAGGGTAAAGGCAGAGAGGGCCCTTGTGGTATCAAGGGACGGGGGTTTGAAGAATGCCGTAGTTTCAATAGAGGGCGTAAAAGGGGTCTTCTATCCTCCGAAAGAACAACCTGTAATTGTAATAGGCCAGAAGGAGAAGACCTTTATCCCCCATGTCTTGCCTATCCTTGTAGGGACAATGGTAAGATTTGGGAATTCAGATGACTTTGTCCATCGTATTATCTCAGACTCCGAGGCAAAGCATTTAAGGCTTGAATTCTCCTACAAAGGGGCAGCCTTTGATGTAACCTTTGATATGCAAGGGGTGGTGAGGCTCTGGTGCGATGACCACAGGATGATGGAGGCATGGGTTTTGGTAAAAGAGAACCCCTATTTTGCAGTGACAGACGATAATGGCAACTTCACCATCTCCAATCTCCCGCCAGGCAGGTATACTATTGAGGTCTGGCATGAGGTCATTGGAACACAGAGGCAGGAGGTTGCAGTAGAGGAGAGAGGGAATGTAAAGGTGGACTTTAAACTGCAGGGCAAAGAATTTTAGCGGACATTGTCAATGCGTAAAGGTAGATATTCTCTTATTCTTCTAATCGTGATTATCATGTTAACCCCCCCATTGGCATACACAGCGCCTCAAGAAAAGACCTTCATTGACCTTCGCCCCCCTATCCCAGAAGGATACAAAGACATCAGTAACCCCTTGTCTCGCAGTGCAGAAAATATCCTTGAAGGTGAGAGGCTCTATGATACCCTCTGCTCCCGCTGTCATGGAGGAAACATGGATGGTAAAGGTCCTGAGGCATCAGGTTTCTTTCCGCCGCCAGCAGACCTTGTAACCCTTGTATTCCACATCAAACCGCCCGAATCCTACCTTTTTTGGAGGATAAGGGAAGGCGGTAGGGTCCTTCCCAGAGGGTTTGCCCCATGGAACTCTGCTATGCCAGCATGGAAAGAGGATATAACCGACGAAAAGATATGGAAGATTATCATCTATATCTATGATGCTGCAGGAGCGCCCCAACCTTAATGAGTAATTTCTGCTCAAACAGTACAGAACCTGCCCAAAGGCTATTTATTCGCAAAAATACAAGATATTTAAAGAGCCCATATCTTCAATTGTGTTATAACTGCCCAACTCATCATAAAATAGGATAGTCCCTGTTAACTTTGCCTTACAGATAAAAGTTTATTGAATTCAACTACTTAAATTAGTTTATTTATATCAACTAAAGATTGGCATAAAAATTGTATATTCATTGTTATATTATTAAAATTATGAGACCTTTGAAAAATGCCCCTTCTTTGTCATTCCCACGAAAGTGGGAATCCAGAAGGCCTGCCTGTGCTGTGCGACAGCACGCAGACAGGCATTGAAAACACTAGATTCCCGTTTTCACGGGAATGACCATTAAGACCATTCAGGGTGAAATTCAAAGGTCTCATTATTCTCCCATCTGATGGGAGGGGAATGCTAAAAAACCCGAATTCAGATAAGTAAAGGAGGTAGAAAAAACATGAAAGAATTTGGAAGGAGAGAGTTTTTAAAGGCCACAGGCGCAGGGGTTATTGCCCTGATGCTTGGGCCGGATCTGGCATTTTCAAAGATTCAGGCAGTAGGCGACCCGTTGAAGGAATATCCTTACAGGGGGTGGGAGGACCTTTACAG
>MGPS01000064.1:0-219 GCA_001797495.1 Deltaproteobacteria bacterium GWC2_42_11 | reverse complement strand
CCTCCGGCTGCGTAGCCGGCTGTTCATGGAAAGTGTATGTTAAAGATGGCATACCTATCAGGGAGGAGCAGACATCAAATTATCCCCAGTATGCAAAAGGCGTCCCTGATATGAATCCAAGGGGATGCCAGAAGGGCGCGCTATTCACCTCGTGGATGCTTGCCCCGGAGATGTTGAAGTATCCTTTAAAGAGGATTGGAGCCAGAGGGAAAGGTAAGT
>MGPS01000063.1:845-19071 GCA_001797495.1 Deltaproteobacteria bacterium GWC2_42_11 | reverse complement strand
TGGAACCTGGTCTGCCACTGTGCGCAGTCGCCAAGCGCCGGGTCAACAGCGCCAGCGCATCCATTATACGCGCTTGGGTTATCGCCCGGATTGCCTGCATTTACCCTTATCCTGTCCATCATCTCCTCTGCCAACTGAAGCGCTACAACGCCCTGATTAGAAAATGCATTGCCTGCAGCAGCGCTCCCCTGCATCCTTGCCATTGCAAGAACCCCTACTGCAAGGACAACGATTGCAATAAGAACTTCAACGAGGGTAAAACCTTTTTTATTTTTAAGATTCATAGCAGCCTCCATCTTGTGAACTATCAAGATTTTACACTACCACTCACTCTTATATTTCCTGTGCTGGTATTGATTGTAATTGTAATTGTAGTTGTAATTATCCCTGCACTCTTTGATACAGTAATACTATTACTGCAGCCGCCTGCAGTTCCATTCGGGTTAAATACTACCCTGCCATTATTTGTACAACCTGAATTTACCCCTGAATAATCTGATGCAATATTTACATTCTTTAAAATAGTATCATCAGTATTAGTAGTTTCACATCCGTCAGTAAAGTCATCTGAAAGAGTTGTAACAGTATTAACCTCGCCTTTAACACAATATGCAGTGGCGCTTGTAAACTCCACTGCAAACCGCTTCCCCTCTTTTATTGCCTTAAGTCTTGCCATCTGCATATTTGATTGTATCTGTCTTGCAACACCCCTTACCCTGTAACTATCAATTATATCAGGCACATATGTTATGCTTACAATCCCCATAAAACCTACGATTGCTATGGTTATGAGTAATTCTATCATTGTCAGACCCTTATTATTATTCATAGAGACCTCGCAATTACATTTAAGCAATCACCATGCCACAATTATTATAACCTGTAACTAATTAACCTGCCTCAATTTTTAAAAGAATTACCGCTTTAATAGGCTCATTATTGCCAATTTTTGCTATGAACTTTTTTCATAGTTATCGCATTTATGTAATATCCAATGCAAACTTGACAGCAGAATTTATCTCCTCTATCTTTTCACTGGAAAGAAGGCATATCCTATCTTTCAAAAGTTCTTTGCGTATCGTGGCAATAGTATCAAGATTAACTACACATTTTTTTGGGAGGCCGTCTTCCTGACTCAAAGATACCTCAACAGGTATACCGCGGATAGTAGTTGTCACCTCTGCAATTGTTACTGCATTTCTAACAGCATACGCCTCATCCCTTGAAAGCAGCACCACAGGCCGCTTTCCAATAGGAACAGGCATTTCCGCCCACCAGACTTCGCCTTTTCTCATTGCCACTCCCCTTTGGAAAATGTCTCCGCAGAAACCCTTTCCCATGTTTTTATCTCAGTTATTTTCTCTGGTTTTTTTCTGTATCCTTCCTCATACTGCCTCACAAGTTTCTCTTTTTCTGTGAATTCCTTTAAAAGTCTTATAGCCTCTGCAACAATACCGCTCCTTGATAATCCTTCTTTCTTTCTCATCGCTTCAAGTTCTCTGTAATTTTCTTCCGGTATGCTTACTGCAAATTTAACCGCCTTCATTGGCTGCCACCTCCAGTATAATAATAGTCATACTATAGTATGACTATGCTTTGCTGTCAAGCCAAATTTTTACAGCCCATACTCTTTTATCTTATACAAAAGCGCCCTATGGCTTATTTCAAGGAGTTTTGCGGCATGGGTTCTGTTTCCGCCTGTTGCATTAAGCGCCTTTTTTATAAGTTCCTTTTCAATATCATCCTCTGCCCTCTTTATTGAAAAATCTGAAACCTCTTGAGTCTGGAGTCTTCTTGTGTCTTGTGTCTCCATAAACGGAAGGCATTCTGGTGTTATCATCTCTCCATCCTCCAGTATCGCTGCCCTCTCAATAACATTCTCCAGTTCCCTTACATTCCCATGCCATCTGTAATTCAGGAGCGCTTCCATTGCATCTGCATCTATATACTTTATGACCTTGCCGAACCTTTCGCAATATTGTTTAAGAAAATACTCTGCAAGCACAGGTATATCATCTTTTCTTTCTCTTAAAGGAGGCAAATGTATCTGTATAACATTCAAACGGTAAAAAAGGTCTTCCCTGAAACCGCCTTTTTTTATCTCTTCTGAAAGATTCTTTGTAGTTGCTGCAATAACCCTGACATCCACCTTAACAGCCTTTGTATCGCCTACCTTTCTTATCTCCCCGTCCTGAAGAACCCTCAATAACTTAATCTGCATATCCATCGGAAGTTCCCCTATCTCATCCAGAAATATAGTCCCCTTATCAGATTCTTCAAAGAGCCCTGTCTTCGTCCGTATAGCGTCTGTGAACGCACCTTTAACATGCCCGAAGAGTTCACTTTCAATCAGATTTTTAGGGATGGCGCCGCAGTTTACCGGGATGAATGACCTGTCCCTTCTCACACCGCTGTAATGTATTGCCCTTGCAGCAAGTTCCTTCCCTGTCCCGCTCTCACCGGTTATCAGGACAGTCGTATTATAATCAGAGACTTTTTTAACAAGATTTAACATATCCAGCATCTTCTTATCTTTTGTAATAATCTCAGATTGATACTCTTTGCTTAATGTCTCTTTAAGCCTGATATTCTCTCTTTTGAGTTTTTCCCTCTCCTCTGCCTTTTTAAGTGTAAGTATTATCTCATCAGGCTTGAATGGCTTTGAGATATAGTCATATGCGCCCAGTTTCATACATTCAAGGGCAGTATCTATTGTGCCGTATGCAGACATCATGATAACTACCCCCCCACCCCTTCCCTCCCCCTCAAGGGGGGAGGGTGAGGGAGGGGGTGTCTTGAGTCTTTTTAGGAACTCAATCCCATCCATCTTCGGCATCTTTATATCGCAGAGGATAAAATCAAAGTCTTGTTTTTTAAGAACCGTAAGCGCTTGTTCACCATTCCCGGCACAGACCACATCATAGCCCTCTTTTTTTAATATTATAGAGAGCATGTGCCTCATGGATTCTTCATCGTCAATGACTAAGATGCTAGACATACCGTTCATTGTAGAAACATGGCTTTAGCCATGTTGCGTTTTAACAGGGGTAAATGCCTGTTTCTACAACTCCCCTCCTGCAGGCAATAAAATCTCAAATTTAGTCCCCTTTCCCTCTTCACTCTTCACAATTATATCTCCGCCGTATGCCTGTATGATACATAATGAAACAGCAAGTCCAAGCCCTGTTCCTCTGCCTGTCTTCTTTTTTGTAAAAAACGGGTCAAATATCCTGTTTATATCCTCTTTATCTATGCCAGACCCTGTATCAGATATTCTTACTCCCACCATGAGTCTTTGCTCTATGGTCTTTAGTCTGTGCTCTGAAAGCCCTGTTTCTACTTTAATAAGACCGCCATCAGGCATAGCATCCTTTGCGTTCAATAATATGTTTATAATAACCTGCTCAAGTTTATCCTTATCTATACTTATATATGGAAGACCATCTTCTAAATTCTGTTCAACCTTTACATTCTTAAAATCTTTGCTGACCTCAATAAGTTTTATTGCTTCAGAAATAACCTTATTTACATCTATTGACTCCACAGCGCCTTCTTTCTGGCTTATACCCCCATGCCCTCCTGGTCTTGAAAAACTCAAAAACTCTTTTATAATGGCATCTATTCTGGATGTCTCTCTCCCGAGTCTGTCAAGAACCTCTCCTTTCTCCTTTTCATCAACCTCTTTATCTTTAAGTATCTCTATATAACCCAGTATTGCACCAAGAGGATTGCCTATCTCGTGCGCAACGTCTGCAGAAAGTCTTCCCAGTAATGTAAGTTTCTCAGAGCGGATGAGTTCCCCCTGTGCAGTAACGAGTTCCCTGTTCAAACGGTCAAGCGTTCTGATATTTGATTTAAGTTTTTCAGTCATTGCATTGAATGACCTTGCAAGACTGCCTATCTCATCATCTGCAGCAACTAATGCCTTTTTATCTAGACTGCCGTCTGCTATCTCTTTTGCAGTTATCTCAAGCGCCTTGATTGGTTTTATGATTGAACGGGAAACAAGAAGTGAACCGAATATTATTATTACAACAGTATAAAAAGCAGCATAAAAAAATATAAACCGTTTCGCATTCAAATCATCTCTGGCAGCAGAGACCAGCATTGAAAGTCTGAAAGATACTGTTTTGCCATTTAACAAACTGTTGCCTGTAAATATTACTCTTTCACCTGATACAACCTTCTTCACAAATTCTGTGCCGTGAAATTTTGTATCAGACATACCCTCTGTCATCCTGCCGTAACTGAATAATGCCCTGCCTTCTTCATCTGATATTACAACCCCTTCAATCCCGCTGCCTTCTGCAACTGACGGAATAAATCTTTTTACATTTTCTATGTCCCCATGTTCATAAAGGAATTTTATAGTCTTCAGAATCGTTTCACCGCTTTCTATTCTCTTTGCAGAGGTTTCCCTTTCAATTATCTTGATGCTCAAAACGCCCATTAGAACTATTGCAGACACAGTTATAAGGGCAATATTTAAAATGAGCTTTAATTTAAGCCCTGTTTTTATCATACAGCCTCATCTCAACCTCAACCGCTAAGAATAGGTATTTGTAAGCCAAAATTTTATAAGCGTTTCACCAAAAAATATATAAATTACTGCGCCTAGTGCAAGAAATGGCCCAAATGGGATCGCATATTTTGTATCTTTTTTTTGTAATACCATTGCTATAATACCTATAACAGAGCCTATAAATGAACCTGCGAATATAGTAATAATTGCAGCCTTCCAGCCAAGAAAGGCGCCGACCATTGCAATAAGTTTGATATCCCCGCCTCCCATACCATCTCTTCCTGTAATTACCTGATAAACATATGCGACCAGAAAAAGGCTGCCGCCTCCGGCAAGGATGCCCAACATGGAATTCATTAGTGTTATGTTGTGCAGAAAAAATGAACTTGCAAGTCCGATAATAATGCCGGGTATGCTTATAACATCAGGTATTATCTGATGCCTTAAATCAATAAAGGTTATGACTATCAGGCTGGCAATAAATAAAAAATAAATCAGGCTGTTAATTAAAAAGCCAAAATAGTAAATGGTAAGAATGGCAAAAATGCCTGTAATTGCCTCAACAATCGGATACTGGATGCTGATATTTGCCTTGCAATTTCTGCACCTGCCGAAGAGTATCAGGTAACTTATTATCGGGATATTATCATAAAATCTGATTGGACTATTGCAGGATGGGCATGATGACGGAGGCGATACAATTGATTTAGATTCAGGTATGCGGTATATGCATACATTCAGAAAACTGCCTATACTCGCACCAATGGCAAAGATGAGTAAATAAGTTGCCAGATGCCAGTCGCCAGATGCCAGTCGCAGATAAATTGTTTCTGCCAATATAACTCCCCCCTTGCTCCGAAAACACCGTTATGCGTGATGCATGAAAGGGTAGCCGCAGGACCAAAGCCTACGTTAATTTCGCCCAAGGGGACAGTCCCTTTTAAAGATAGAGACTGTCCCCCTAAGTCACCCTATCAATATCTCTACTCCTTTTTCTTGCGATAATCTCCGATTCTATCAATCTTCATCATATTCGTAGCCCCGCGCATATCTGTTGTGCCTGCAATAACAACAACTGTATCTCCTTTTTTAAGGAGTCTGCTTTCAATGAGCGCCTTTTCACCTACTGACAGCATCCTGTCTGTTGAAACTCCGAAAGGTATTATAATCGGCGAAGCCCCTCTTACAAGTGCAATGCGGTTATATGTATCCATGTCAGGTGTTAAAACAATTATTGGTACAACAGGCTTGAACTTGGAGACCATAAGCGCTGTCCTGCCTGAAATGGTATACACAATAATTGCCTTTGCACTTATCTCATGTGCTGCGTTGCAGGCAGAATGTGCAACTGCCCATGAAGGCGCTATCTTGCGGTGATACGGAGACCATGCGGTATATGTTATTTCGCCCTCAACCTCTCTGGCAACTGTATCCATTATCCTTACAGCCTCAACAGGAAACTTTCCTCTCGCTGTCTCACCTGAAAGCATAACAGCATCTGTACCATCCAGTATTGCATTTGCCACATCCGATACCTCTGCCCTGGTTGGTGCAGGGTTTTCCATCATTGATTCCAGTATCTGTGTTGCCGTGATAACAATCTTACCCTTTTCGTCCGCTTTTCTTATAATACTTTTCTGCAGGAGCGGAACCTTCTGCGGACCCATTTCAACGCCAAGGTCGCCCCTTGCAACCATAACACCATCACTTGCATCAAGTATCTTGTCAATATTTATGACTCCTTCTTCTCTCTCTATCTTTGCAATTACCGGAATATTACAGCCCCTCCTTTTTATAAAATCCCTTATAAGATTTATATCTTCACCTCTTCTCACAAAGGATACAGCAACATAATCTACACCCCAGTCCAATGCAGCAGCAAGGTCTTTTCTATCCTTTTCTGTAAATGTCGGAGC
This sequence comes from Deltaproteobacteria bacterium GWC2_42_11, assembly GCA_001797495.1. Lineage (GTDB taxonomy): Bacteria > Desulfobacterota > GWC2-55-46 > UBA9637 > GWC2-42-11 > GWC2-42-11. Next base: position 12,633 of record MGPS01000063.1, on the reverse strand, counting down.
GCTGATATTTATACCCGGAAGATTTATGCCCTTATTTTCACCCAGCACGCCCCCGCTTACAATTCTTAAGTGTACAGAACCACTAGATGTCTTTATGACCTTTAATTCTATTGTTCCGTTATCAAGTAATATCCTGCTTCCTTTTCTGACATCCTTTGGGAGATTTTTATACGGTGTAAAAATTAAACTGTCGTCACCCAAAACTTCTTCGGTAGTAATAACAATATTCTGCCCTCTCTTAAGATTTACAGGCTTGCTATCTTTCAAACGGCCTGTCCTTATCCTTGGTCCCTGAAGGTCAACCATGACAGCAACCGGTCTACCCTTTTTCTTTGCTATCCTTCTTACTTTTTTGATCATGGAGGCATGCCATTTGTGTTCGCCGTGTGAAAGGTTAAATCTTATAACATCCGTACCAGCAGATAACATGCGGTCTATGATAAGTGGATTTTCAGTGGATGGTCCGACTGTTGATATTATCTTTGTCTTTCGCATAGTAAATCCGTTATACGTGTGCGTTATACGTGAGCGTGAAAAAACAAAATCTTTTTCGCATAACGCATCACGGTCTTTTATAATACAACCTGTAAATCCTTTCAGGTGAAACACCTATATAATATAAAAAAAGATAAAACCAGTTCTTTAGTGTGGTTGATATTAAACCCTTTTTATACCACCTCCGCTGTGATGTCAAAACCTTTTCTTTTAAAAGTTTTACCGTACCATGTCTTCTTAATCTCCTTATTAAATCCACATCCTCCATTATAGGAAGTCCTCTGAAACCGCCGATGCTAAAAAATTTGTCTTTCTTTACAAGTATCGCTTGGTCTCCATAAATAAGCCCAAGATATTTTGCACGGATATTTGCAATCCTATTTATAAACTTAAGGAGAGGATTGTCAGAATTTATGCCAAGAAGAAATGCCCCGCCGACAATATTGCCATCTGTAAAAATCTGTGCAACTGATTCCTTCCACCCTTCTGGCAGCATTGTATCAGCATGCAAAAACAAAAGAGCATCCCCTTTTGCCTCTTTTGCACCTGCATCCTGCTGAACCCCCCTCCCCTTTTTTGATATGATAACTTTCGCCCCAAGTTTTTCTGTAATAGATACAGTAGCATCATTACTTCCGCCGTCAACAACGATTACTTCATCAGCATCGCTTGCTGACAAAATCGCCCTCTCAATATGCGCCTCCTCATTTAACGCTGGAATGATTACAGATATATGCATATAATCCTTGCCCTTGACCCTGTCTTTCAATACTCAACCTCTTTTAAAAACAACCCATGCGGCGGCGCTGTCATCCCTGCCTTTGTCCTGTCCTTTGCTTCAATAATATCTTTAAAATTCTCAAGAGTAATCTTTCCCCTGCCCAAATCAACAAGCGTGCCGACCATTATCCTCACCATGTGCATTAAAAATGCCGTGCCTTTAACCTCTATGATAATAAAGTTATCACATTCCATTCGCTCCGAAAATACATCATGGCGGCTGACTACCCTGCTGGCAAACCGTCTGGATGGGGGGTTTTTAGAGACAACGGGTTTGCAGGCAGGGCAGGCAGCCGCTGCATCCCGCCATATTGAAAATGAAAGTATCTCCCTTATCGCATGCTCCGAACTGCACCCTGCAGCCCTGAAGGATGAAAAGTCCTTTTCGCCAATAAGGCGCTCTGCGCCTTCATTCATCAAATGTATATCTAATTTATAAGGAACAAACCACGAAGTGTTTCTGTGGATTGCGGACGGATATGACCTGTTTAAGATAATATATCTGTATGTCTTACCCTTTGCGCTTCGCCTTGCATCAAAATCCAGTTCAACATCTTCCACATTTTTTATAACAATGTCTTCAGGTAAAAGGCTGTTTAACCCTTTCTGCAAAGAAAAAGTTTCTATTCTTGTATTTGAAATAAAATTAGCAGCCTGTCCGAGTGCATGAACACCTGCATCTGTTCTGCTTGCACCCCCGAGTTTTACATCCTCTCCTGTTATAATTTTAATTTTATCCTGCAGCGTCCCCTGAATTGCAGGCAGACCCTGCTGCTCCTGCCAGCCGACATAATTTGTCCCTTCGTATTCAATGAGAAGTTTTATGTTACGCAATGCCTTTCCGCACACTTACTTCAATTTTATTCCTGCTGTGTTTTCTGATTTTTTTATATTAGCGGACTATATCACAGAGAGGGATAAACGGCAAGGACATGCAGGTTTTCAACTATATTGGCCAGCCTAGGAAAACTAAAGGGGAGTTGTTCATGCTCACTAATTATTACCTAATTATTCCTAATTATTCCGTCCCTAATTATTCCTCCTCAATTTCCTCCTCAATTTCCTCTTGCAGATTTTACAGATGCCAGATTTTTTACTCCATTGCTCCTGCATCAAGAAGCATCTGGCGAATCTCCTTATATTTTTCAGTATCAGTTTTTGAAGTTTTACCTAAAGCATTGCGTATCGTCTCGTTATCGGTAAAGAAAAGCGCTCTCTGTCCATGATTGTTTTTCAGGTTTACATTAGCGCCGGCCTTGATGAGAAGTCTTACCACTTCCACATTAGCCTGAATTGTCGCCATTATTAGTGCAGTACTGCCATCAATAGAATATTTCGTGTTGACATCCATGCCGCTATCCAAAAGGTATCTAACGATGTCAATCTGACCGGAAGCAGCAAAGGATGGAAGAGCGTCTTTGCCAAACTCCTTAGCTACTCTTTCCAAGGCTCTTTTTATTAGTATGTTTTCTTTAGAAAACTCCAGATTTGACATATTAAATGCAAGAAGCGACGGGCGTGGCATGCGCCATTTCCACTTCACGTATTCCTCATATTTGTCAGAATTTAAGCCTACACCTACTGCAATTAAACGCTTTTCGGTTGGGTCCAATGCAAATGTTTGCATATCTACTCCATACATGAGAAGAACCTGCATTGCCGGAGAAAAGAAAAAATCACTTCGTTTTCCATTGTCAAGGTCAATGATGGTTATTCCACGCCCTTCTGCATAAAAAGGACGAATGTAATAACGTCCTTGAAATCGCTTGTTTCTCATTAACAGACAATTATTCAACTGCATAATTTCACGAGACAAAAGTCCCTGGATAGCTGTATCACGTAATGCATTGGCCAAGGCAATGTTCAAAGCAACCGCCGCATTGAAGATATCCCGAGCAGTCTCTATTTGTGAGGAAAATGACTGCATCTGTAACTGGGCATAACCCAAATCAGCTGCCATTCTTTTACTCTCAATGGCTGATTTCCGCTCCAACTGTGATGCATCTTTTCTTGCAAGAGTGGCATCCGCTTTAATCTTCATATATTCAAGGTTCCGCTGTTGGACTCGGAGGGTATAATTAGGGGAAGCCGAGACAAAGGAGTATGCACCCACAGACGGGGGGCGTGAATCTTTGCCATAATTATGGAAAGCCATATCTGCAATCATTAGTTTATACCGGCTATCTGCAGAATAGAAAAAATCCTTGTTCGCCGTATGATAATTTTCCTGTGTCCAAATAAGTTTTCCATCAGGGAGAGACAATGCGACAAGACCAGTCTTTTCTCGTGAAATGTATAGATTCCCAGAGCGGAAATAGAGTATATCGGGCTGGCCTACATACTCTGACTTTGATGGGGAGCCCGCTGCCATTTCTTCGGAAAATGAAGTTTTAAAAATGCGTTTTCCATTGGATATGTCAAGTCCGACTGCAGAACTATCTATTGTAAATAGTAATGCTTTTTTTTCTAAAGCAAGAGGACTTACGACAATTCCCCCAGTTTCTGAAGTCCATAATATTTCACCTGTCTTCAGGTTTATTGCTTGAATAATATCAGAATAATCTTTGGAGATATCTTCTTTTCTCTTTTCTCCAATGACCCTGAAAATCATTTCTCCAAAAACCGCTGTTAATTTTATTCCACCACTTTTTAGCTGACCTTCCCATTCTACGCTCCCATTTTGTGGATTAATAAGCGAATTGGAATCTTTTCCTGATAACAAAATCCCATCTTTCGTGTATTTGATTTCTCTTCCCTCAGTTTCAAGAAGGGCATTGGCCACAGTCCAAACTTTTTGACCTGTACCGATGGAAAGTTTAACTAACTTGGTGCCTGCAACGAAAATAGCATCATCGCTGATGAATAGATCCGCTTCCATGTCCTTTTTAAAAAGATCGGTTGAGAGATTGCTTGACCAAAGAATTGACCCTGTCTTCAAATCGATTAACTCAACCTTTTTGTTTGATGAGAGAATAGAAACTTTGTCAAATCCTTCTGTAAATGAAAAACTGTAAGGAGCCTCCACTTCATGCTCCCAGATAATTTTACCCGTTGAGGGATCAAATGCTGTTAAGCCCAGTTCCTGTTCATTTCTCCCCAAAAGAATAATTAATGGATAAGTGGTTATTACACTGTAAGAACCTCTACTATATGACTTGCGTTTTGATTTCCATATCATCTTACCGGTCTTTGCATCATAAAGAAAGATGTCCTTATAATCTGGCACACCAAGATAACCCCCTACCTCAACAGAACCAATAAGAATTCTCTCCTCATTCAGGAACTGAATAAAATCTGCATCTTCATAAGGGAAAATACTTTCCCATTCCGTCGATGGATTATATTCTCTTAACCCTTTCGCAACTACTTTAGCAGGTTCATAAGCATCGTCACGCGCAATTGTACCGCCTTTTCCAGAAATTGCAGCCAAACCGTCAACGAATTGGGCACCAGTACTACTACAACCATAAAACGATGCGATTATCGCTAGTCCAAACACCATTTTGATTATGTAAACTTTTCTATTCATGCAGTTTTTCCTTTGGTTAAATCTAATAAGTGATAAGAATTTTGATTTTTAGGGTAAAAAACAAATGTGCAAATAGGGTCTTGTTTTTTGACTTCTACCTTCCCACTCAAATCCATCTTCCTGATATCTCCCGGACTTGCTATGGAGAATGGATAATTGCGTATTGGCATTAGTATATATGAACCACATCTTTTTCGGGAACATATAAAAGAACAGTATCTTCATACCCTTTTGAAATGGCATCTTTAAGCGCAGTTTCAGGGTCGTCTCCTACGCCGACTATTGTGTGATCCTTAAATCTTTTCATGTCCACATAACGGCCATTATATTCATTTGTATTTACCAAAACGGTTTCCATTTGGCCTCCCATAAGTTAATTTCATATTTTTCAAATCGTATCTCCAATACAGGGCAAGAGTCAACAATTTCTTTTGATTTTTTCTTTTGATTTCTTTTAGAAGAAACCGATGAAGAAAAAATTAGGCTGGCTGTAAAAATCCTGCGGGCTGTGGTGAGGTGAGGTGAAGTGCAACACTTAGGAAAGGAGTTTGATGCTGCGCATATTGTAGATTGCCGATTTACCTGTCTGCGTGCAACGCGCAGGCAGGTCGGCGTCTTCGACTACGCCCAATAAATTGGGCAACTACAAATATTCCCTTATCAAAACCTCTGCAATCTGAACAGCGTTCAGGGCAGCGCCTTTTCTTATATTGTCAGACACAATCCACATATTTATCCCGTTCGGCACAGTATCGTCCTCCCGTATCCTGCCAACAAAAACCTCGTCCATTTCAGCAGCATCTATTGGCATTGGATACACCTTGTTTGCAGGGTCATCAAGAACCTTTATACCGGGTGCATTTGAAAGGATTTTTTTAACTTCTTTTGCTGTGATTTTTCTCTCTGTTTCTATATTTACGCTTTCTGAATGGCTGTTGAACACAGGCACGCGGACAGCGGTTGCAGTTACTTTTATTGAATCGTCCCCCATTATCTTTTTTGTCTCATTTACCATCTTCATTTCTTCCTTTGTATAACCGTTTTCAAGGAACACATCTATCTGAGGGATACAGTTGAATGCAATCTGATGAGGAAAAATATTTTTTTCAATTGGCTTCATGTTAAAGAGCGCCCTCACCTGAGAAGACAATTCGTCCACAGCCTCTTTTCCTGCGCCTGATACTGCCTGATATGTTGAAACAACAATCCTCTTGATTCTTGCCGCATCGTGTATGGGCTTTAATGCAACAACCATCTGGATAGTTGAACAGTTCGGGTTTGCAATGATATTCCTTTTTTTATATTGCGCTATTGCCTTAGGATTTACCTCAGGCACAACAAGGGGAATATCAGGCTCCATCCTGAACTGGCTTGTATTATCTATGACAACACACCCTGCCTTTGCAGCAATAGGCGCATATATCTTTGAAACAGATGCACCTGGAGAAAAGAGTCCTATGTCCATGCCTTCAAATGTCTCTTCTGAAAGAAGGTGAACCTTTTCTTCTTTCCCTCTGAATGCAAGTTTGGAACCTGCTGACCTTTCTGATGCCAAAAGTTTTATCTTATCAATAGGGAAATATCTCTGCTCAAGGATTTTGAGAAACTCCTGCCCAACCATCCCTGTTGCGCCTGCTATGGCAATATTGTATTTTTTCTTTTTCATCCTTCTATCTCCCTTACTATAGCATCCCCCATCTCTTTGCACCCAAGAACCTTTGTCCCTTCCTGTTTTATATCAGTTGTCCTGTAACCTTTATTTAAAACATTTTCAACAGACCTCTCAATATCATCTGCCTCTTTTGTTAAATTAAACGAAAATCTCAGCATCATTGCGACTGATAAAATCGTTGCAATGGGATTTGCAATATCTTTTCCTGCAATGTCAGGGGCGCTTCCGTGGATTGGTTCATACATGCCAATCGGCAGACCAACTTTATTAACCCTTTGACCGAGGCTTGCGGAAGGAAGCATGCCAATTGAACCTGTCAGTATTGCTGCCTCATCAGAGAGTATATCACCGAACATATTTTCAGTAACGATTACATCAAACTGCTTCGGATTCCTCACCAACTGCATTGCACAGTTGTCAACATACATGTGGCTTAATTCAATATCAGGGTAATCCTTATGCACCTCTGTAACAACCTTCCTCCAAAGTTCTGTTGTCTCAAGGACATTTGCCTTGTCAACAGATGTAACCCTTTTTCTTCTCTTTCTGGCAACCTCAAATGCAACCTTTGCAATGCGCTCAATTTCAGGAGTTGTATAGACCATTGTATTTATGCCGCGCTCCGTGCCGTCAGGGAGTTTTTCAACACCCTTTGGCATGCCGAAATAAAGCCCGCCAGTGAGTTCCCTTATAACCATAATGTCAACACCGTCAATGACCTCTCTTTTAAGTGTTGAGGCATCTGCCAGAACAGGATAGATTTTCGCAGGTCTTAGGTTTGCAAAAAGTCCCAGTTCCTTTCTGAGTGCAAGGAGCGCCCTTTCAGGCCTTATAGAATAATCAAGATTCTCCCATTTTGGACCGCCGACAGCGCCCAGCAAAACCGCATCGCTTTCTTTTGCAAGTTTTAATGTCTCATCTGTAAGTGGAATGCCGTATTTATCAATGGAAGCACCGCCGACAAGGGCTACTCTTGTCTCAAAATATAGGTTATATTTCCTCTCAACAGCCTTTAAGACCTTTAAAGCCTCTCCGACTATTTCGGGTCCTATCCCATCCCCTGCCAAAACTAAGATTTTATATTTGTTCATCCTCTAAACCTCACTGTTTTTTATCTTTTGGATAGACTCAAGGAAAATATCCAGACCGCTGTGCGGTATTACAACAGTGCTCCTCCTGTCGTTTGAGAGTTCAGCAATCTGCAGAAACCTGCCTCCATCATTCTCCTTCAAATCAACATAGATTGTCTTATTCTCAATCTGAAGTTTATCGCTTGTTACAACCCTGCTTTTACCACCTTCTCTTTTCATATCTCCCCCTTTTTGTAGGCACGGTTTAAACCGTGCCTACTTTCTTCTTCACCCATTCCATCAACCCCCCTGTATTTATAAGTTCCTGCATAAACGGCGGAATCGGCTGTGCCTTAAATACTTGAGACTTGAGACTTGAGACTTGAGAATTGAGAATTTTAATCTCACCGCTGTCCATATCAACCTCTATTTCATCACCTTCGTTTATAGCATCAACTGCATTACACGATTCAAATATCGGAAGTCCCATATTAAATGAATTTCTGTAAAATATCCTGGCAAAACTCTTTGCAATCACACACGATATGCCTGCTGCCTTTATTGATATAGGCGCATGCTCCCTTGATGAGCCGCAGCCAAAATTCTTATCTGCAACAATTATATCCCCCGGTTTCATCTTATTTACAAACTCAGGGTCTGCATCCTCCATGCAGTACTTTGCAAGTTCCTTTGGGTCAGATATATTAAGATACCTTGCCGGTATAATAGCATCGGTATCAATATCTGCCCCGAATTTCCATGCCTTGCCTTTAAATTTCACTTTGTTAAACCTCCTTAATATATCAAGTTGCGCAGACACCGCAGGCTAAAGCCTGCGGCTACCAATTATTTTTGTTTCTTAACAACCTCATTCAACTCTCTTAAAAGTTTTTCCAGATCTATAAGATGCAGTTTGCACGCAGTCCCGATTGTAACAAGTTTTGCTAAAGACTTCCTTGCAACAGGATTTGCAAGAAGTTTAAAGCAGTGTCCCTGTTTTACAAATACATCCAGCGTCTCGGGATATTTTGTTAAAACATCCTCAACAATCATATCCCCTGTTACCTTCATCCCGTTAGACCTCCTTTTAAATTAAATATTTTTGCAGTAGTGAATATCACCCTGTTACCCATTCATCTTCTAATTATCCCCGCTATGTCTAACGGGGTTCATTTCAAAACCTCCTAGATTTCACAGGTTATCAATTGCAATGCACCTTTTGCCAGAATCTCTTTTCTGAAATTTTTAAAACCTGCATCCCTCATCTCTTTTTCTATAGCAAATGCAATAAAATCCCTTGCAGTTTTATGCTCTGTAAAAACAAAGAAAATTCTCTGCAAGAGTTTTATAAAACCTTCCGGTTTATGATAATCAAAAATAACAAATTTTGAACCATCCTTTAATACCCTTTTTATTTCATGTATGGTATTTTTAACAGCATCCAAAGGCATCTCATGAAGACCCATGGAAACAACAGTTTTATCAAATGAGCCTTTTTTAAACGGCACAGATTCTGCATTTGCAAGGATAAAATCAGCCTTCTGATTTCTCCCTGCCGATTTTTTCTTTGCAGTCTTTAGCATACCCATTGAGATATCAATTCCAAAACTTTTAGCTCCCTTCTCTTCTGCCATTAGCGCCAGTGTCCCTGTACCACAACATACCTCAAGGATATTATCACCCTCTTTAATATCAAGTGCATTGATAGTTAAACCCCTCAACCTCTTTTCACTGCCGACAAGGCGGAACAAGAAGCAGACACCTGTATCATAAAGAGGTGCGAGTATGTCAAATGCAGGACGGGTGCAGGATGGCATATTTAAGACCTTCTCAATCTTTCAAACTCATTTTTATTGTCCCATAACTTCTTCAGGATGTGCAATCCTTCCCTTAACTGCGGATGCTGCTGCTACAGCAGGATTTGAAAGATAGACCTCACTTTTTGGATGCCCCATCCTTCCAACAAAGTTCCTGTTTGTTGTGGATACTGCCCTCTCTCCTTCTGCAAGTATGCCCATATGTCCGCCGAGACATGGGCCGCATGTAGGAGGACTAATTATTGCACCTGCATAAAGAAATATATCAAATAGTCCTTCATCCACTGCTTGTTTATATATTAGAGGTGTAGCAGGGATTATAATGAGCCTTACGAACTTTGCAACCCTTTTCCCCTTTAAAATCTTTGCCGCAACCCTCAAATCCTCCATCCTGCCGTTTGTGCATGAGCCTATCACAACCTGATCAATAGGGATATTTCCGACTTCTGTGATATTTTTTGTATTCTCAGGCAGATGAGGGAATGCAACCTGCGGCTCTATCTTTGCTGTGTCAAATTCAAATGCCTGCGAATACCTTGCATCCTTATCGCTAAAATAAAATTTATACTCCCTCTTTGCCCTGCCTTTCACATACTCCTCTGTAGTTTTGTCAGGGGTGATTATGCCGTTCTTCCCTCCTGCCTCAATTGCCATATTGCACATGGCAAATCTGCTGTCCATTGAAAGGTTATCAATGGTATCACCGCAAAACTCCATTGCCTTATATAAGGCGCCGTCAACACCGATTTTGCCGATTGTATAAAGGATTAAATCCTTGCCGCTGACCCATTTATTCAATTTGCCTTTGTAGATAAACTTTATTGATTCAGGCACCTTAAACCATGCCTCACCTGTAATCATGCACGCTGCCAAATCTGTTGAGCCAACGCCTGTTGCAAAAGCGCCCAATGCACCGTATGTGCATGTGTGGCTGTCAGCGCCAATCACCAAATCACCCGGTAAAACAATTCCCTTTTCAGGGAGGAGCGCATGTTCAACCCCCACATCGCCGCCTTCAAAATAATTTGTTAGTTCCTGCTCTTTGGCAAAATCTCTTAAAATCTTGCACTGCTCTGCTGATTTTATGTCCTTATTGGGCGTAAAGTGGTCGGGGACAAGAACAACCTTGTCTTTATCATAGACCTTTTTTGCGCCGCTATTTTTAAACTCCTTTATTGCAATAGGCGCAGTGATGTCATTCCCAAGCGCAATATCAACCTTTGCATTTATGAGTTGACCGGGTGCAACCTCTTTCAACCCTGCATGCTCTGTAAGTATCTTTTCAGTAATTGTCATAGGCATATATTATCCTTTCCTTTCAGTATCCAGTTGGCGCATAAAAAGGGGACAGGCTACTTTTAATGTAAAGAATGCACCTTTGTGGTTAATCCATAAAAGTAGCCTGTCCCCTTTTTACCTTCAGTAATTGTCATAGGCATTGTTTTCATACTCCCTTTCTATTTTGTCTTTAAGCCGTCTTATGCAAAGTTGACGCTCAAAAATGACCCAGATGCAAGGCGGAGCAAGGCTTCAAGCGAGGCATACTTTTGAGTATGTTGAGCGTAGAAGCCGCAGCGACAACACAGCAGATGGGCATTTTTCAGCGTCAACCAATCAATCAATCCCGTACTCCTTCCATCTCTTATCAACCAAATCTCTAACCTCTTTACTCATCTCTACCTTTTTACCCCACTCCCTTGAAACCTCAGGAGGTTTTTTCATTGTTGCATCTATGCCCATCTTTGAGCCGAGTTCTGCAACAGGCGAAGAAAAATCAAGGTAATCAATCGGCGTATCCTTGATGGTAAATGTATCCCTTTTTGGGTCAACCCTTGTTGACACAGCCCATATTACATCATTTAAGTTGTGAACATCAATATCATCATCAACAACTATTATATATTTTACATACATGAACTGTTTTAACATGCCCCAGATGCCAAGCATAATCCTCTTTGCATGACCGGGGTATTCCTTTTTTATTGAAACAACAGCAATTCTGTATGACACCGCCTCCATCGGAAGGCTGAAATCTTTAATCTCTGGAAACTGAAGTTGCAGACTCGGCAGAAAGATTTTATTCAAGGCAATGCCGATGATTGCATCCTCTTTTGGAGGTCTTCCTGTTATTGTTGTAAGATAGAGCGGGTCTTTTCTGTGCGTTACGCATTTTATGTGAAACACAGGAAATTTTTCTTTTGCATTGTAATAGCCTGTATGGTCGCCGAACGGTCCTTCATCTGCCAAATCATCGTGGTAAATCATGCCTTCTAAAATAATCTCCGCTGTTGCAGGGACTTTTAAAGGTATGGTTTTGCAGTCAACAAGTTCAATCGCCTTTTTTCTTAAAATCCCTGCAAAATGAAACTCGCTTATGTTTTCCGGCACAGGCGTTACCCCTGCAATTATTGTTGCAGGCTCGCAG
>MGPS01000063.1:0-764 GCA_001797495.1 Deltaproteobacteria bacterium GWC2_42_11 | reverse complement strand
CTGAAAAAATCTTCAATGATATTTTCCGGCAATTGTTTCTTCAGAACACTTGATACAAGCTTTCTGCCTATTACTGCTCCGCCACCCTCATCTCCCAGTATATAGCCCAGTGGCGGAACATTTGAAGCAATTTCCCTGCCATCATAAAAGCATGAGTTGGACCCTGTGCCTATTATGCAGGCAATACCGGGATCATTCATGCAGAGTGACCTTGCCGCACCGAGGAGGTCGCTGCCGATCACAAGCTCCTTCGGGTTGAAGAATTCAGTCAGGGCTCTCCTCACGATCTCAGCCTTGGCTGCGTTGCTAACCCCTGTCCCGTAGAAGAAAATACGGCTGACTCCTGCATTACGGAGACCGGGTAATTCTCTTCCAAGGAGGCTAACGATCTCATCACCCGTGATAAAAAACGGGTTCAGGCCAGAGGAGATGTATGACTTCCCTGCAATACCGTCGTTCACCTCTCTCCATTCGGTCTTTGTGGATCCACAGTCAGCAATCAGAATCATTACCGGGAAAATTTTGTTAATTACTTCAGTTCAGTCGATTATAAGGGAAATATACTAATTTGTCAGTTATGTCCTTCTTTAGGTTATAACAAATGTAAATAAATATATTGAATTAATCAGTTTTTTGTCAGATGTATGACATGTTTAAAAAACTTTCTATTTTTGATTCTTATTTCTTATATTAAGCAAAATCATTTCCAGGATGCGTGTTTCCCATCTCATTCATTTCCTTGCATTTGCGCTTATCATGCATGC
>MGPS01000062.1:11620-23559 GCA_001797495.1 Deltaproteobacteria bacterium GWC2_42_11 | reverse complement strand
TATGGGATAAAATATCCCTGCCAGCCTTTTTTATTTTATACAGAGCGTCATAACTTCGCATACCTGCGTTGCTCCTCGCTCGTCGCTGCGGCGTATGCTGAAAATACGCCTTACTCCTCGCTTCGTCGCGCCTTGGTCTGCTTTGTTCTGACGCTCTGTATGCGAATTTATTTATGTCGTTGTGTATAGGTAGCCGCAGGCTTTAGCCTGCGAAAGGAGCAAATAATGAACCCTTTAACAGATTCATGGGCAGGATATTTAAGCCTTCTGACCTTTATGGCTGCATATCTGCTTGTTATACTTGAGGACAAACTACATCTCCAGAAATCAAAGCCTGTTATCCTTCTGGGTTGTGTCATGTGGGCATTCATTGCCATATATGAGACATCAAACGGGGTAAGCCATACAGGAGAGCATGTCAAGCATCTGATAGGAGAAATCGGGGAATTATTTTTCTTTATCCTTGTTGCAATGACATTCATAAATACACTTGAGGAAAGGCTTGTTTTTGAATCACTGAAATCATGGCTAGTAAAAAAGGGGTTCGGCTATCGTTCCCTCTTCTGGATTACAGGCATCATCACATTTTTTCTCTCTGCTGTGGCAGATAACCTGACAAGCGCGCTCCTTATGGCAACTGTTGTAAGCACTGTAAGCGCAAAGAAAAAGTTTATAGTGCCGTCGTTTATAAATATTATTGTTGCGGCAAATGCAGGGGGCGCATGGAGTCCGTTCGGAGATATTACAACACTCATGGTCTGGACAGCAGGAAAGGTTGATACATTTCAATTTTCACATTTAATTTTTCCTTCCATTGTTAACTGGTTTGTCCCTGCAGTAATCATGTTTCCTTTTATCCCAAAAGGAAGCCCTGAAGGAGATAGCAAAAGGGTAGAGATGAAGTCAGGCGCAAAAGTCATAATCCTTTTTGGCTTTTTAACAATTGCCATAGCAGTAAGTTTCCATCAATTCCTGCATCTGCCGCCGTTTCTCGGCATGATGACAGGGCTTGGACTCTTGATGTTCATGGGGTTTTATCTAAAGAAGGCAGACCATAAAAGAAATGTAACAACAGAGGAGCAGTTCAATATCTTTCGCAAGATTGAGAGGGTTGAATTTGATACGCTTCTTTTCTTCTTTGGTATACTTACAGCGGTCGGCGCGCTTCAGTATATTGGTTATCTTGCGCTTTTAAGCGCATCCCTCTATGGAGGGCTTGGGAATACAAATGCAAATATCATAGTTGGGATTATATCTGCTGTTATTGATAACATCCCTGTAATGTATGCTATACTTCAGATGAATCCTGAAATGAATATTGACCAGTGGCTCCTTGTAACGCTCACAGCAGGAACAGGCGGCAGCCTTTTATCAATAGGCTCTGCAGCAGGTGTTGCAGTAATGGGTGTCCGAAGGGACACATACACATTTATAGAACACCTGAAATGGACGCCAGTTATAGCGCTTGGCTATTTTGCAAGCATTGGATGCTGGTGGCTTGTAAGTAGATAGTTCACGCTGAAAAACGCCCATCTGCGACGTTGTCTCTTTCGCGGGAGCAGGTTTGTAACCTGCTCCATAAAATTTTGGTGGGACAGGAGGTAAGTCAGGCATCTTGCCTGACCATCGCTTGCCTGTCATCACACAGGCAGGGATGCCTGTGCTACTGGAAGCCTGTGCCACGTATTTGGGTTCAAGTTACAAACTTGAACCCGCAACAAGTCAGTGAAAGCACGGTTGAAACCGTGCCTACAAAAAATGTAGGCACGAATTTATTCGTGCAGATTTAAGGAAATTTTATGCTGCTCCTCTGGTTTCAATTTATTATATGCTCTGCTGTCATTGTCTTTTGCGGGACAAAACTCGCCAGATACGGTGATGTCATTGCTGAAAAGACCGGTATGGGGAGGGCATGGATAGGGCTTGTCCTTATGGCGAGCGTAACTTCACTCCCTGAACTCATTACAGGTATAAGTTCTGTCACAATAGCAAATACCCCTGATATTGCACTTGGCGATATTATGGGGAGTTGTGTTTTTAACCTATCAATCATAGCCCTCATGGATATGCTCAATGGTCCAAAACCGATTTTTTCAAAGGCAGGGCATAGCCACATACTTTCAGCAGGTTTTGGTATAATACTCATCAGCATTGCCTCTATTTCAATACTGGCAAACCAAAATGTACCCGCTATCCGGCATATCGGCATATACACCCCTGTCATCATATTGGTTTATGGCATTGGAATCAGGAGCGTTTTCCTTTTTGAAAAAAAGAGGATTAACGAATTTGTTGGAGAGACGGCTCAAACAATTCAGTATGCTCATATAACCACAAAAGAGGCGGTGGTTAAATATTCAATAAATGCCCTGTTCATAATAATTGCCGCAGCATGGCTGCCTTTCATAGGCGATAGACTCGCAGAAACAACAGGACTTGGAAGGACTTTTATCGGAACTGTCTTTATAGCCATTACCACATCTTTGCCTGAAGTTGTTGTTTCAATATCAGCCCTTAAAATCGGGGCAACAGATATGGCTATTGCAAACCTCTTTGGAAGCAATATGTTCAACATACTCATCCTTGCCATAGATGATATATTTTATACAAAAGGCTCTCTATTGGCTGATGTATCCGCAAATCACGCAGTAACAGGATTTATGGCAGTGCTAATGACAGGTATCGCCGTAGTTGGTCTTATCTATCGTCTCGAAAGAAAGATGTTTTTGAGGCTCGGCTGGGATGCTGTAGCATTGCTGCTGGCATTTGCAGGCAACATATACCTGCTTTATCTGCTGCGGGGAAAGGGCTGATGAGGAAACCGGTAATCTTTACAGACCTTGACGGCACGCTCCTTCACCCTGTGACATATTCTTTTGAAGCGGCAAAACCTGCGTTGAAACTGATAAAAGAAAAAACCATACCCCTTGTTATCTGCTCAAGCAAGACTAGGGGAGAGATAGAGGTCTGGAGAGAGAGGCTGGATAATGTCCATCCGTTTATTTCCGAAAACGGAGGGGGGATATTTCTGCCTGAAGGATATTTTAGAAATATTTCATCAAAAGGCATTATTGATTGTGCTGAATACAATACTATTATACTTGGCAGACCTTATAAAGAGATAAGGAAAATATTTATGGCCATTAGAAATAGGCTGAATATAAATGCCAGAGGATTTGGGGATATGGATGCAAAAGAGATAGCAATTCTTGCAAATATGCCGCTACATGAAGCAGAACTGGCAAGGCAAAGAGAATTTGACGAGCCATTTGTATTTGAAGAAGGTGAAACCAGAACCAAAGATTTTTTAAGCGCCATTGAAGGTAAAGGACTCAACTGGACGCAAGGAATATTTTATCACATATTAGGCGGCAATGATAAAGGGAGGGCTGTCAGGATTCTGAAAGGGTTTTATGAAAAGGAGTTTGTGGAAATAAAAACCATTGGACTGGGGAATAATTTAAACGACCTGCCGTTTCTAAAAGAGGTGGATGTCTCTGTCCTTGTCAAAAACGAGGACAATACCTATGATGAAAGGGTGAACCTTCCGAATCTTATAAAGGCGGACGGCATAGGTCCTGAGGGGTGGAATAAGGAGATGCTGAAACTTATATGAAGCCCTCATATGTAGTTGCCCAATTTATTGGGCGTTTTTGTAACTCAAGGCTTCAGCCTTGATGTCCCAAACCTAAAGGTTTGAGTTACATTCGCCGATAAATCGGCAAACTACAGACAAAACGGTTTGCCAACGGGACAGACGGTCCGACAGATGCTGCCGGCGCTGTAGTTGACGGCAATACCGTCCCACTGGCAAGGAGGCTTGGTATAAATCCTGAGAAATATCTTGAGAATAATAACTCTTATAATTTCTTTAAGAGGTTGGACATATTGTCAAATAAAAAATATCATCTGAAAACAGGTCCGACAGGGACAAATGTTATGGATTTACAAATAATGATTGTGGAGGTGTAATTATGCCGAAATTTCTTGCGTTTCACAGCGAGCCTGAAAAGACATGGGAAGAACTTGAAAACGCATATAAGAAACTTGCAAACGAGACAACGGCGAGGTGGGTGAGGACATACTATCATAAGGATAGCGGCAGAAGGATTTGCGAATGGGAAGCGCCTAGCGACGAGAGTGTAATTGTAGTATTCAAAAGGATGGGGATAACATGGGATGAACTTATCCCTGTAGAGGAAATCCTGCCGGAAAGGTGGAGGTAGTCCTTGTCAGGAGAAAAATTTGATATACTCATAGGCATTGCAAGTTACAACAATGCAAAGACCATAGGCCATGTGGTCCGGGCGGTAGATGCAGGATTGAAAAAATACTTCCCTGACAAAAAGGGGGTTATAGTAAATTCCGACGGCGGCTCTAAAGATGGCACGACCGATGTGGTGCGAAGCGCCACAATTGACCATGCAGCCGTATTTCTTTCTCACCCTGTCTATCAAATTCACAGAATCACAATGCCGTATAACGGGATACCGGGAAAGGGGAGCGCATTTAAGGCGATATTTCAGAAATCCGTTGAATTGGGCGCAGAGGCATGCTGCGTTGTTGATGCGGACTTAAGAAGCATTACCCCTGAATGGATTGAACTACTCCTTTCGCCAGTAATCAAAAAAGGTTTTGACTTTGTGGCGCCTTTATACAGCAGGCATAAATATGATGGCACGATTACAAATTCTATTGTCTATCCGATGACAAGGGCGCTTTACGGAAAAAGGCTCAGGCAGCCGATCGGCGGCGAATTTGGGTTTTCTGGAAAACTTGCGGAATTTTATCTGAAACAGGATGTATGGGAGTCCCATGTCGCAAGATTCGGCATAGATATATGGATGACCACAGAGGCTGTTGCCAATAATTTCAAGGTCTGCCAGACATTTCTCGGCGCAAAACTCCATGACCCTAAAGACCCCGGGGCAGACCTTGCGGATATGCTGGTTCAGGTTGTTGTAACATTGTTTAATCTCGCTGAAAAACATTTTGAGGCATGGAAAGGTATTAAAGGCTCTGAAGATGTCCCGACATTCGGCTTCAAATACCATGTGGGTCTTGAGCCTGTAAAGGTGAATATGGAAAGGATGCTGGATATATTCAGAACAGGCATAAGAGACCTAAAACCTATATGGGTTGATATACTTGGCGCAGGCGATTTCGGCGAGATTGAAAAAATCGGCAGTTTGGATATAAAGAAATTCAGATTTCCTTCAGGTCTCTGGGCAATAATTATCTATGATTATGCTCTGGCATATCATAAAAA
This sequence comes from Deltaproteobacteria bacterium GWC2_42_11, assembly GCA_001797495.1. Taxonomy (GTDB): domain Bacteria; phylum Desulfobacterota; class GWC2-55-46; order UBA9637; family GWC2-42-11; genus GWC2-42-11. The sequence goes on along the minus strand of MGPS01000062.1, from coordinate 18,290 downwards.
GAAGATGTCGCCGGAGCATCTTATAAAATCCCTTGTCCCCATGTATCTTGGAAGGACAGCATCGTTTGTAATAGAGGCAGAAAATATGGACATGGCTGGCGCTGATGCAGAGATAGAAAAACTCTGCATGGAATTTGAACAGAAAAAGGAGTATCTCATAAATAGCATTAAGGGGGTGCAAAAATAAATCCTAATTTCTAATAACTATGTTTACCCTAATTCTTATACTTATTATTATCGCAGTCGTAACAATATTTTCAGTGCAGAATGCAATGCCTGTTGCAATATCTTTTTTGCACTGGAGATTTGAGGCATCCCTTGCAATAGTCGTCTTTCTTTCGGTATTGTGCGGCATTATTTTAGGGGTAATTTTCGCGTTTATGTTCAGGAAAAAGCCGCTGGCAGGAAAAAAAGATAAAGATATAAGAGAAAGTTTCAAACAAGACCTGAAATAACTTTAACAGGAGGTGTTTTATGGAAAACTTTATAGAGATGTTGTCTCAACCGTTAAAAGAGTTCTGGACAGGGCTTGTATCTTTTGTGCCGGGGTTTACGGCAATGTTCATAATAATAGCGGGCGGCATTTTGATTTCATATCTTGCAAAGGCGCTCTTTGTAAAAGGGCTGAAGGCTGCAAACTTCGATAGTTTGTGCGACAGGCTCGGCATAACAGCGGTCATAAGAAAAGGGGATGTATGGGAAAGGCCTGTGGAATTGTTCGGACACATTATTTACTGGTTTCTAATCATCATCTTCGTAATGATAGGGCTTAACGCGCTTCAGATACAGACCATAGACAATCTCATAGCGCAGTTTTTTGTCTATCTCCCAAGGGCGTTTTCTGCGCTTCTGATTCTGGTTATCGGCTATGTGATCGCAGGTTTTTTGAGCAGGGCTATACTGATAGCAGCGGTAAACAACGGCTATCACTATGCAAAGGTTCTTGCCGAGGCAGTAAGGCTCCTCCTCATTGTCCTGATCCTTGCGATGGCACTGGAGCAGCTTCAGGTTGCACCGGGCATTGTTGTGGCGGCATTTTCAATCATATTCAGCGGCATAGTCCTTGCCATTGCCATAGCCTTTGGGGTAGGCGGCATAGATGCGGCAAAAAAGATAATAGAAAAGGGCTCTGATGAGAAAAAGGAAGATAAGGGAAGGGATATAGAACATATATAGGGAGATACTATGAAAACCTCAAACCCTGAATCAAGTTCAGGGCAGGCTCTAAAGGTTTGAGTTGCCACATATTGAGTTGGGGACAGATTTTAAATCAGTCCCCAGTAGCCTTGATTGCACTATTCATGGGAGGCTTAAGATGTCTGACTTTTATCAAACAGGAAATATTATTACACTGCATAAACTTGGCAAACCGAGTCTGGAGAGAATCGAGTCTGAGTTAAAGGAATTTGCTAAACAAAGACCAATAGCCTTGGCGCTCCCTGCGCTTTATACGGATTTTACAAGCGATGCAATGAAGGGGATTATAAATGAATTAAAGAAGGCAGGTTATATAAGGGAAATAGTCTTGAATCTCGGCAGGGCATCGGATACAGAGTTTAATCAGGCAAGGGATTTTATGAGACAGATCCCGTATGATGTTAAGATAATCCACAACGAGGGGAAGAGAATCAAAGAGGTGTATGCAACTCTTGAAAGAAACGGTTTGTGGGCAGGGGAGGACGGCAAAGGGCGCGCTGCATGGCTTGCATACGGATACATTCTAGCAAGGGGTGTGTCCGACATCATCGCGCTGCATGACTGCGACATCGCAACATACTCCAGAGAGATGCTGGCAAGGCTTGTTTATCCTGTGGCAAATCCAAATATAGATGTTGTCTTTTGCAAAGGTTTTTACAGCAGGGTTACGGACAGGATGCACGGCAGGGTAACAAGGCTCCTTATAACGCCACTTGTGAGGTCTCTTGAAAAGATAGTCGGCTACCATCCTTTTCTTGTATTTCTTGACAGTTTCCGGTATCCACTTGCAGGAGAATTCTGCATGATTACCGATTTGGCAAGGACAAACAGGATTCCGTGGGACTGGGGTCTTGAGGTCGGTGTTTTGGCAGAGGTTTACAGGAACTATTCATCAAGAAGGGTATGTCAGGTTGATATTGCGGACACATATGAGCATAAACATCAGCCCTTATCCCCTGAAGACGCAAGCAAGGGACTCGCAAAGATGTGCGTTGACATATGCAAGTCTATATTCAGAACATTAGCAGGAGAGGGGATAGTATTTTCCGACAATTTCTTCAAATCCCTTGAGGTTGCTTATTTGAGGCTTGCGGAGGATACGCTTGTAAAATACGAGGCAGATGCAGCAATAAACTGTTTAACATTTGACAGGCATGAAGAGGCAAAGGCAGTTGAGTCATTCACAAATGCTATTAAAAAAGCAGCAGAAGTTTATATGGGAAACCCGCTGACCACCCCTCTTATCCCAAACTGGAACAGGGTAACATCAGCCATACCCGGGATACTTGAGATGCTTAAAATAGCAGTGGATGAGGACAACAAAATATAGAGGCTGGGGACTGGGGGCTGGAGGCTGGTTTTTACTAGCCCCTAGTCCCTAGCCCCTGCATTTTATTGAGGGACAGTAACTCAAACCTTCAGGTTTGATAATTCACAAAGGAGGAATTAACAATGCCGGAGAAACCAAGCGAGAGAGAAGACGAGTATTTTGCAAGACAGGAGTATGAAAGGAGAAAAAAGGCAGAGGAAGAAAAGCATAAAAAACTTGCAGAAGAAGAAAAGAAGAGACTCAAAGAACTGCATTTTATGAGGTGTCCAAAATGCGGAATGGATTTGATTGAGATAGATTACAAGGGGACAAAGATCGACAAATGTTCTGGATGTGAAGGGGTGTGGCTTGATGCAGGCGAACTTGATTCAGTGGCAAAGATGGAAAAGACAGGTATTGATAAGTTGTTTGGGGTGTTTAGGAGATAGATTATTATATGCACTGGCATCAAAAAGAGATAAATGAGGCAATCACGGAACTCGGGGTGTCCTTTCAAGGGCTTTCTTCGGATGAAGCGAAAAAAAGGCTTAAGGAATACGGGCCAAACGAACTTAAAGAGACAAAGAAGAGGAGCCTATTTTCGATGTTCCTTGACCAGTTCAAGGACTTCATGATTATTGTCCTCATTATTGCTGCCATTATATCAGGTTTTATAGGCGATATAATTGATACCACTGCCATTATGGTGATAGTGGTTTTGAATGCTGTTATTGGATTTATTCAGGAATACAGGGCAGAGAAGGCAATGGAGGCTTTAAAACAGATGGCAGCGCAATTTGCATTTGTAATAAGGGACGGCAAACTTATAAATATCCCTGCATCAAAGATAGTGCCCGGAGATGTTATTGTCCTTGAGGCAGGCAGGATTGTGCCTGCTGATTTACGGCTGATTGAATCTGCCCAGTTAAAAATAGAAGAGGCTGCGCTTACAGGGGAGTCTGTCCCAACAGAAAAATTCATATCCACATTGCATGATGAACTAATGCCCATCGGCGACAGAACAAATATGGCATACAAAGGGACAGTCGTAAGTTACGGCAGAGGAAAAGGGATTGCTGTTGCAACAGGCATGGATACGGAACTTGGGCAGATTGCGGCAATGCTTCAGCATGAAGAAGAGGTAAAGACGCCGCTCCAGAAACGGCTGGCAGTAGTGGGAAAACGGCTCGCCATAGCAGCTATTGCCATATGCGCCATAGTTTTTGCAGTCGGCATAATAAAGGGTGAATCACCCATCCTAATGTTTCTTACAGCAGTGAGCCTTGCTGTTGCAGCAATACCCGAAGCCCTTCCAGCAGTCGTAACAATATCCCTTGCCCTTGGCGCCAGAAAGATGAGCGAACAGAATACTCTTATAAGAAAACTCCCTGCTGTAGAAACATTGGGCTCTGTCACATACATCTGTTCGGATAAGACAGGGACACTGACCTTAAATAAGATGACAGTTGAAGAGATTTGGGTGGATGGGAAAGTAGTTCAGAGTTTAGAGTTCGGAGTTCAGGGTAAAAAGAAACTTTTTGAAACAGTGGATTTTAACTCCTTACTCCTCACTCCTCACTCCTTACTGTTTTCTGCCCTTGCATTAAGCAATGATGCGCAAACAGATGCCGAAGGTAAACTCATTGGCGACCCGACAGAGACTGCGCTTTATAACATTGCAAAAGATAATGGATTTAATAAATCTGAACTTGGAAAAAAATTTCCAAGGCTCAAAGAAATCCCATTTGACTCTGACAGAAAGTGCATGACAACAATACATAAAGGGGCATGGGGCATGGGGCATGGGGCATGGGAAAAAACCGAATTCATATCTTTTACAAAAGGTGCGATAGAGGTTTTGATTGAAAAGTCTAGTAATATTTTAACATCAGATGGTTTAAAGTCTATAGATGCGTATGAAGTTCATAGGATAAATGAAAGGATGTCTGCTGATGGCTTAAGGGTTTTGTGTATTGCAATGAGGCAGTGGGATAAATTGCCAGATGATATGTCCTCTGAAAATGTGGAGAGCAAACTTACCATTTTGGGTCTTGTCGGCATAATGGATCCTCCAAGAGAAGAGGCAAAAGAGGCGATAGCGCTGTGCAAGAGCGCGGGTATAAAATCAGTTATGATAACAGGTGACCATCCGATAACTGCAAGGGCAATAGCCATAAGGCTCGGGATATTGGATGATGATTCAAAGGCAATAATCACAGGAAGGGAACTTGAGAAACTGCCAATGGAAGAATTTGAAGAAAAAGTAGAGCATATTAGAGTTTACGCAAGGGTTGCGCCTGAACAAAAATTAAAAATCGTTAAGGCGCTTCAGGATAGGGGGCAGTTTGTTGCAATGACAGGAGACGGCGTAAATGATGCGCCAGCATTAAAGAGGGCTGATATTGGTATAGCAATGGGCAGGACAGGGACAGATGTTGCAAAAGAGGCAGGGCATATGATACTCCTTGATGATAATTTTGCGACTATTGTTAAGGCTGTAAGAGAAGGCAGAAAAATATATGACAACATAAGGAAGTTTTTCAAATACATGCTAACCAGCAATTCAGGCGAGATATGGACATTATTCCTTGCCCCTTTTATGGGACTGCCGATACCGCTTTTGCCCATCCATATACTCTGGATAAACCTTATTACAGACGGCGCCCCTGCGCTTGCGCTTACGGTTGAGCCAGCGGAAGGCGATGCAATGAAGAGAAAACCAAGGCCGCCGCAAGAGGGATTATTTTCAGGGGGGATGTGGCAGCATATCCTTTGGGTCGGACTTCTTATGGGCGGCGTTACACTTTTAACGCAGGCATGGTCTATCAAAACAGGACATGGCCATTGGCAGACAATGGTATTTACTGTCTTATGTCTTTCACAGTTTGGCCATGTCTTTGCCATCCGTTCTGAAACAGAATCGTTATTTAAGGTTGGTTTGTTTTCCAATAAGTATCTTTTAGGCGCAGTCTTGTTTAGTTTTACGGCGCAAATGGCAGCCATATATATCCCTTTCTTAAATCCAATTTTTCATACAGAACCTTTGACTTTCAATGAATTGGTGTTTACACTTGTCCTGTCATCTGTAGTATTCTTTGCAGTAGAGATGGAAAAGTGGTGGAAAAGGAGGATAATATTACGCAGTAGGCAGTAGGCAATTATGCAAACTGCCAACTGGAAACCGATAACCATTAACTAAAAGGAGGTAACAAACATGTATGACAAGAAGCAGCCGCAAAATGTTCAGGAGGTAATAGACATGGTAAAAGGTGTAGGAGGAGGGTTCGGTAAGCTCCCTATAATTGCAGCGGGTGTTATTCTATTACTATTGCTAATGGGTGGCACACCGTGGACTATTGTAGGACCTGGTCAAAGAGGTGTGCTTATAAGGCTCGGCGCTGTGCAAAAAGGGGTATTTCCCGAAGGGTTGAATTTCAAGATGCCTTTCATTGACAGCGTTGTGAAGATAAATGTTCAGGTGCAGAAGAATGTAGCAAAGGCTGATGCAGCATCAAAAGACCTTCAGATAGTCTCCACTACAATAGCCACTAATTATCACCTCATGCCTGAGGCAGTTGACGAGGTGTATCAAAAGATAGGGGCAGCATTTGAAGACAAGGTGATTCAGCCTGCTGTGCAGGAGGTTATCAAGGCAGTAACCGCCAAATATACAGCAGAGGAGTTGATAGCAAAGAGACACGAGGTCAAGTCTGCCATACGGACAGAACTGGCCGACAGGCTCGCGGTTTTTAATATCAAGGTTGTTGAACTTTCTATTGCTGATTTTAATTTCAGCGAGGCATTTAATACTGCAATAGAGTCAAAGCAGATTGCAGAACAGCATGTTGCAAGAGCAAAAAATGACCTTGAAAGGATAAGGGTGGAAAACGAACAGAAGATCAGCCAGGCAAAGGCTGAGGCAGAAGGGTTAAAGATTCAGAGGCAGGAGATAACAGAGCAACTCCTTAAACTCAGAGAGATAGAAAACCAGAAAAAGGCTATAGAAAAATGGGATGGAAAACTGCCGAGTGTAACAGGCGGGGCAATGCCGTTTATACAGGTGAAATAAGAGCAGTCAACTGTAGTAATTATTTTTGGAGCAAACCATCATGAGCCCACGCTAATTGGGGCTCACAAAGGGACATGAAAATCTTGTTAGCATTT
>MGPS01000062.1:190-11591 GCA_001797495.1 Deltaproteobacteria bacterium GWC2_42_11 | reverse complement strand
TTGAAGGCGGGGCAGGCAGCCGCAAAAAGGTATTTTCGGAGCAAAAGTGGCTGTCAAATACAGAAGAAAGAGGTTCCCTGTCTTAAAGTTTGTAAAAGGGATGTGGGGCAGGTTGAGAGAGCATGAGATTATAACCTATGCCGCCGCTCTGTCTTTTTATATGCTCCTCTCAATCATCCCGCTTTTATTTATTGGTATAGCCGCAGTCGGTGGGGTCGTGGGCGGTAGTAATGAAACTACCGTGCAGTTGATGAAATGGGTAAAGGATATTCTCCCATTTATAACGAGGAGGATGGAAGAGAGTATCTATGGTCTTATGGAAAAGAGGGAACTATTTGGCGGCATAGGTCTGTTCGTACTTTTATGGACTGCACATATGGTGCTTGCCGAGACAGAAAAGGTTGTAAGGAGGATATTCGGCGTCCAGAAGAAAAGGTGGCTCTTTTTTTCGTATATAATTGCATGGGGGATATTCCTGCTGAGTATTACATTCCTTACAATATCTTTTCTCATCAGTCTGTCTTTCAACCTTATAAAGGGCAGCCTCATACCCCCCGCTGTTTTAACGATTGTTGGACCCCTTATAGATAATTTTTTAATAAAATACATCCCTGCTGTTATGGTTATATTGGCTGTAACATCCGCATATAAGTTTTTGCCGCAGAGGCATGTCCCTCTTTCACTTGCCGCTGCAGGCGGCGTATCTTTTACAATACTGTGGGAGATAGCCAAAAGACTCTTCATTATCTATATGGGCAGTGTAAAGTATTTCAACGTCATTTACGGCTCGCTTGGTGTCCTGATGATATTTCTCCTATTCATATTTTATTCTGCTGTCATTTTTATTTTTATAGCGGAGGTTCTTGCATGCATACTTGATACGAAGGAAGGCTGATGTATAAAAGTCTATTCTGTGGGACTCCTCTTTTTCTCTATAAGTTCCCTTGCTGCTGCCTCAAGCATTTTTCTATCTCCTGACTTTTCTGCCTCGTTTAATTTATTCAGCAGTGCCTTTATCTCTTCTCTTCCGATACTGTGGGTGATAACCTTTTTGCAGCAGTCAAAAAGTATCCTCTGATGCTCCTCCCCGATTTCTTTATTATCTGATACCGATGCCCTTGCAAGCCATTTCTTAATATTTTCGTCAGAAACCGTGTCTATCATAGATGATATTTCAGGTTCTTTGCCTGCATCAAGCAACTCTTTAAATAGTCCGCCTATTTCCTTAAAGGGACTGTTCCTGAACGCATCTATTGCCTCTCCAACTTTTTCAGTATATAGATGAGGGTGCGACAGCAATACCTTTAAGATTGTCTCCTCTGCAAGTCTTGTCCCCGTTCCCTTTGTTGATATGATTTCGCTGCTGGACGGCATTTCTTTTGCCTTCTGCCTGTTAATCTTTATCTGTGTATTTTCCTGTAATGAAGAGATAACAACATCTGTGCCGACATGGATTACCTGTGCTGTCTTTTCAATATAGAAATTTTTCTCCATTGAATTTTTTATCTTTGAAATATAATTCCCCATCTCGGCAAGGAATGAGATTTTCCCATTTGATGACGATGTGTCAAACCTCTTTTTTGTCTCTTCCAGGAGAAAATCCATGAATGGTTTTGCATCCTTTATGCACCTGTCCATAAGTTCCCTTCCATGTTTCCTTAGTATCTCATCAGGGTCTATCCCATGTGGTATCAGTACAATCCTTGCCTTTGTGCCAGAGTCCAGAAAGAGTGGTATACTTCTTATGGCAGCTCTTTTCCCTGCCTCATCTCCGTCAAACAGTGCATAAACCTCGCCCGCATAATTCCGCAGTTTTCTGATATGCGGCTCTGTCAATGCTGTCCCCATTGTTGCTGCAGAATTCTTCAAGCCGTACTGATGGAGCGTTATGAGGTCAAAATAACCCTCAACAATCAGGATATGACCTGCCTTTGCCGCAGCGCTCTTTGCATAGGATATACCGTACAGCACCTCGCCCTTTTTAAAAATATCTGACTCAGGCGAGTTTATATATTTTGCATCGTCATTACCAAGTGTCCTTCCGCCGAACCCTATAACCCTGCCCTGGATATCAAGGATTGGAAACATAAGCCTGTTCCTGAACCTGTCATAATATCCGTTATCCTTTCTTTTAATGATAAGACCTGCTTTTTCAGCAGCCTCAAGTGGATATTTTTTATGGCTTAAAAAATTTGAAAAACTGTCCCACGAATCTGCTGCATAGCCTATCCTGAATTCCCTGATAACATCATTCGTCACCCCCCTCTTTTTCAGATAATCCCTTGCAGTTTGCGCACCCTTTGAATCAGCCTGCAGATTCTTTAAAAAAAAATCGCAGGAGATTTGATTTATTGAAAACATCAGTTCTTTTTGACTTTTGTCCGCTGCCATCGGGCACCCGCCTTGCCCCTTGCCCCTTTCTTCTTCGGGTATCTTTATCCCATATTTGCCAGCAAGGTGTTTTGCAGTCTCGGGGAAAGACATATTTTCATGCTTTATGAGGAATGAAAACACATTCCCGCCTGTGCCGCAGCCAAAGCAGTAAAATATCTGCTTCTCTTCGCTTACTGTAAGTGAAGGTGTTTTTTCATGATGGAAGGGGCACAGTCCTATGTAATTTTTGCCTGTCTTTTTAAGGCTTACATAATCTGATATAACCTCTACTATGTCAGCCCTCTCCCTTATTTCGTCTATTTTTTCCTGCGGTATATATGCCATTTTTATTTCAACTCCACTATTGTTGCGCCTGTGCCGCCGCTTTTCTGGTCAGCATAATAAAATCCCTTAACAGCCTTGTTTCCTTCAAGGTATTTTTGTACAGCATTCCTCAGCCTGCCAGTTCCTGCACCATGTATAATAACAACACTATTTATGCCATTAAGCACAGCATTGTCTATAAATTTGTCAACTTCTGGCAGAGCCTCATCAATTGTCAAGCCTATGATGTTTATCTCTCCTGGAATTTTTTCATAATCACTGCTGCCATTTATTCCTTGCCCTTTGCCCCCGCTTAGCGGGGTGCCAGCGCCAATCGGGTGCCCGCCATGCCCCATGACCCCGCTGAGCGGGGTGATACTATCCTCGTATCTGATGTCTCCTGCAGCTGATTCAATACTGTCAAATGATATCCTTATCTTAATGCTCCCTATAAGAACCTCTGCCTCACCACTGTCCTGATTTGTACTAATTACCTTCCCTTTGTTTTTCTGCCCCATAATATTTATAGTATCGCCGACCGAGGGGATATGTACACTCTTCTTTTTATCTGTCATTAGCGCTGCCAGCGTCTCTGTCTTTAACTGTTTCAATTCTTTTATCTTTGATTTTTCTTCAGCCCGCGCATCCTCAATTATCCTCTTAATCTCATCCGCTGCCTTTTTTATAATTTCCTCTGCCCGCTTTTTTTCACGTTCAAGCATTGCGCCCATTTCTTTATCAAATCTGTTTATTGCCTTTTTCCGCCTTTCATTCAGTTCAGCGGCCTCTCTGTTAAGTTCTTCATACCTTTCCCTTTCTTGTACAGTCATCTTTTTTTCCTGCTCAATGGCTGTTATAAATTCCACACCAGCGCCTTCTGTGCCCTTAAGGTAATCCTTTGCCCTGTCAATAACATCTTTCTTGATACCCCATTTTTCAGCAATTGTTAATGCACAACTCCTGCCCGGCAAACCATAGATAAGTCTGTATGTGGGCTTTAACGAGACCTCATCAAACTCTACTGAAATGTTGTCAGCATCAGAATTTGTATATGCAAAGGATTTGAGTGTATTCAAATGTGTCGTTACAACAGTTGTAGCCCTCTGCATCCTGAGTTTTTCAAGTATTGCAAGACTCAGTGCACCTGCCTCAACAGGGTCTGTTCCGTCGCATATCTCGTCTATGAGGACAAGGGTATTATTGCCTGCCTCATTAAGTATCTCGCATAGCCTTTTTAAATGTCCTGAAAATGTGCTCAGATTGAGTTGTATATCCTGCCTGTCCCCGATATCTGCTATCACATTATCAAAGATGTTTATCTGAGTTTCTTCTGATACAGGTATCGTAAGCCCTGACTGTGACATCAGCGTAAGTAGTCCTATTGTCTTAAGTGCGACTGTTTTACCTCCTGTATTTGCCCCGGATATAACAAAGGAGTTCTTATCCCTGTCAAGGTGTATATCAACAGGCACTGCATCCCCTTTTAATGCAAGAAGCGGGTGCCGTGCATTTATCATGTGCACACCCGAGCCGCTGCCAACAACAGGCATTGTTGAATTCAGCATTATGCCAAGTTTTGCCTTTGCGTATATAAGGTCTATGTCTGCAAGTCCTGAAATATCTTTTTCAATATCAGTCTGCCTTTCCCTTACGGCAACTGACAGTTTTTTTAATATCTTTATTTCTTCCTCTTTTTCGTCTCTTGCAAGGGTGGTGAGATTATTGTTCAACTCCACTGTCTGGAGGGGTTCTATAAAATATGTCTCACCTGTATTTGACTCACCGTGTATTATACCCTTCACAGCGCCTTTGAAGTCAGCCTTCAGCGCAAGGACGAACCTGTCATCCCTTATTGTTATAAAGTCGTCCTGGAATGCCGTTTTTAAATCCTGCTTTCTAAGGATTTCATTCAATACATTTCTTACCCTGTTTCTGGTCTCAGATATTTCCTTCCTTATCCATGAAAGTTCAGATGATGCGGTATCTTTTATAAAGCCCTTTTCATCGAATGTCCTGTCAATATCGTTCAGTAAATCCACATACAGGGAAAGGCTTGCTGCCCTTGAAGAAGCCCTTGGATATTTTGAAGAGAGCGGGCTGAAAAAATCTTTTATGCGGTGGATGGCATCGAGCGTTGACCTGATGTCAAGAAACTCTTCAGGTGATAAGTACGCCCCGTCTGTTGACACCCTCTTCAGGTAAGGTCTTAAGTCTGCAATCCCGGAGAGGGGTATATCCTGATATAAATTTAATATCTCCTGCATCTCGTATGTATCAAGGAGAGATTCGTTTATGCCCTTAAGAGACACAGATGGTTTGACAGACAGGCACAGAGATTTGCCGCATGAAGTTGCTGCCAGTCCTGACAGAACCTCGACTATCCTGTTGTATTCAAGCGCTTCAAGTGTCTGCTGGTCCATTTAGTATATGATATAAGATTTTGTATGATTTGACAAGGGGGGTTAACCTGAAAGTTATATTGACCATGTTAAGATACGGTGCTAGAATTTTTTTATGTTTTGCCATAGGCATAAGGACAGGTTTGCAAAGAGGCGGTGTTATTACTGCGGGAGGCGGATATGCCCGAAGTGCCAGCACCATATTTTACACCACATATTTTGCAGCCATTCATGCCACAATAAATACCGCATAAAAAACTCTGCCAAAAAGACACAGGAATATATAAATAAAAACAAGTCCAGACTTTTTAAAAATGCACAGTCTCTTGTACATGGCATTAAGGCAGAGATTCCCAAATTTTTCAAATTCATTTTACCATCAGAAGTTTTTATTCCCTCTATTCTAACCATAATAACATTATCTCTTGTGCACGTTTATGCCTCGTTCCAGCCAGTAAGCAACCGAGATAATACTGTTGGACTGTTTCCAGCAGAGCATTTGACAATATCAGAAGATAATGCATTGACTGAGCCTGCTGTATCAGTAGTTGCAGAAGAGCCTGAGGCATTAAAGGTTGAAGGGGAAAGTAAGAATATAAAGAAAAGGGATGCACTCCAATCTTATGATATAGCAAGAGGAAGCATTTCCAGGAAGGAATTATCCATTACCTTTGACGGCGGCAGGGAAGGAAACGATGTAAAAGAGATACTTTGGATACTTCGGAAGAGGGGGCTTAAGACAACGATATTTTTAACTGGCGAGTTTATAGAAAGGTATCCTGAACTTGTAAGGGAGATGGCTCAAGATGGACATGAGATAGGCAACCATACATACAGTCATCCGCACCTTACGACATATGAAAAGAATTTCAAACATATGACGTTGCCTGATGTTGACAGGGAATTTTTGCATGCCGAAGTTAAGAAATCTGCAAAACTTTTTAAGGAAATAACAGGAGAAGAAATGGCACCTCTCTGGAGGGCGCCTTATGGCGAAATCAATAAAGAGATTTTACAGTGGGCATTTGAGGCAGGTTACATCCATATATCGTGGACTGTGGACTTAAAGAAAAAGGAAAGCCTCGACACCCTTGACTGGGTTAATGATGAAAACTCATCACTCTATCTTACAGCAGATGAGATAAAAGAAAAAATCCTGAATTTTGGCAGGGAAGGGAATGGTCTCAACGGCGGCATAGTCCTAATGCACCTCGGGACAGAGAGGAAGTCAGATGTTGTCCATGAAAGACTTGAAGAGATTATAGATACACTGTCTTCCCGCGGATATAAGTTTGTGAAGGTCTCTGATATGCTTAAAAATTCAAATCCGCATATTTTTGCACAATTAAACAGAGACTAATTATTACTGCTATAAAACAACCATCTTTAACTGCCCCAGCACATATTCCCTTATCTGTTTTGGTTTTGGCAGTTTCCTTGCAGCCTTTCCATTTTTAATCAATGGCAAAAGCAGGTTTTCAAATTCTCCGCCGCATGCACACTTACCAATATTAGAACCAAGAGGTATGATTTTATCGTTAAAGCATTTAGTGCACCTCAAGACCTCTTTTGCGCCTGACCATTTGCCCCTCTTTGCCATTGGCTTGCCTTCAATCTCCATTATATCCATTGCAAAATCAACAACAGGCGCATTGCTTATGGATGTGCCTACGCCGAATGCATCAACAAGAGGTCTTAACTCCATGACCTCTTTTTCATCAAGCCCGCCGCTTGCAAAAAGTTTAACATCCTTAAAGCCGCGCAAATCAAGTTCCCATCTCACCTCTTCAAAGATTCTGTAAAAATCCCCTTTTCTTGATGCAGGGGTGTCAAGCCGAACCGCATATAACTTTCCTTTCATTGCCTCTGCAACACGCAAAGCCTCAAACTTTTCATCATTGAATGTATCAATTAGGGCAACACGCTTTACCTTTTTATCTATAACCTCATCAAACGTCTTTATTGCCTCAATTGTATCACCCAGCACAAGAATTAAGGCATGGGGTATTGTTCCCATCGGGTCTGTCTCAATAAGTTCCGCACTTACTATTACAGCAACACCATCACATCCGCCTATGAATGCAGCCCTCTCTATCATCGGTGCTACTGCAGGGTGCATTCGTCTTGCGCCAAAACTAACAACCATCTTATCTTCCGCTGCAAGCCGTATCCTTGCTGCCTTTGTTGCAACGCCAGTTGCCTGACAGATAAGGCCGAGCATGGCTGTCTCAAATACGCCGAAGTCTGTATACATGCCTTCTATCTCCATCACAGGCTCATAGGTCTTAAATATCGTCCCTTCTCTCATACACCTTATATTTACAGGTTTTCCTTCCATTAAATAGGCAACCTCTTCAACCCCTGCAAGCACAGCCCACTGCCAATCATTTGGAAATTTCTTTGCAAAAAACTCTGCCCGAACCCTTTTGTCAATCCCCTTTTTCTTGAGGATTTCAACAGTCCGGGCAAAATATATATCTGTTGTCCTGCCTGTCTTTATATCTTTGGGGTCTGATATGTGAAACATAAATTATCCTTTGTGCCTTCTTTTGAAGGAACTGTTGACCTGTTTATATGCCTTATAATAACAAATCGCCAAACAGATAAAAATAGTTATCTGTTGCTGCGGGCAGGTCTTTTGTTCTTTTTGTCAATATGAAAGATTTGCCCCCTTTTCCTCCTTAACAACTACCCTTCTGATAAACGTATAGCCCGTAGTAGATAAAGCATGCCAAAAAAACTGTTTGGATTCCTATGGCGATTGAAATAAGCCCAAGAACAGGCATACCGACCCTTTCCGCCAAATCTGCAAAATTAGCGGCATGAATCTTCAAGCGCGGGATTTCTAAAAGAATGTCATTAATTAAGTCGTAAACAGATAGAACGGCCAAGAGTAAGGCTCCAAACCGCTTCTTTAGTAACAAAAGGATAAACCCAGCACTCCAAGAACCTACCGACACAACAAATAAATAAGTGGGGTTCCCCCAGATGACCTCGGTCGCATCAATAGCGATATAGATAGCTGCGAGGACCAGAATTAAATACCGGTTAAGTAGTGTAGGTGGCTTCATGTTGGAAACTCACGGGAACACTTCCCCTATTTCTTGAATGGTCTGAAAATCCTCTATCCCTTTAGTAAAGTGTTGTTAATTATTATCCCCATAATATTGCATTGTCAATGTAACAAAAAAGAGGGACAGCGACCGTTGGCAAAAAAAAGAGGGACAGCGACCGTTTAATTGGTGACCGTCACTCTAAAAATGGTTATATTATCCCGCTCTATAAAATCCTGCATCAACAGCTATTTTACAAAAAATCCGAGCAGAAATGCCTTATAATACACTATCATATTTGCTGAAACCATAAAGCCCAGTATAAGCAGGAGGAGGGCACAGCCTGCAATGACAGTATTTGCCCTGCCGACCTTTTCTACAATCCTTTCAACCACCAGAGAAAAGGCAATGCCTGTGATTATAAATGCTGTGCACAAGCCTGTGCCATAGGTTGAGAGAAGTGCAAAGCCCCTTACATAATTTTCTTTGATGCTGGCAAAGTTTAATATGTTTGACAGGACAGGCGGGAAGCACGGCGAATATGCTATTGCAAAGGATACACCGAGGATTAGCGCTGTAAATGAAAAGATGCGGCTTGATGCAAGGGGCAAGGCATATCTGAAAACCCCGACCCCGGCCATTAGAAGACCTGCAAGGATTATAAATATACCTGATATGAGCCTGAAGACCTTTATATTGTAAAGGATGTAACTGCTGAGATATGTGCTTGATGAGCCGAATATCGCAAATGTAAGGCTGAAGCCGATGAGATATGCAAAGCCTGCGACAAGCATGCGGGCAGCAGACTTTCTAATGATATCCCTTTCGCAGGTCAGATGAAACCCTATCATAAACACCATGAAAAACGGGCTTATCTGCAGAAGACAAACCTGCCATATTGAAAAAAATGATGAAAACCCGCCCCAGAATGCTGTAAAAAGGTTGATATTAGATTCCATTAAACTATTTCCTCAACCCACTTTGATAATTTATCTGCCTCCAAAATCCTGCCGTAGAATGCGGACTTGATTTTTCCGTCTCTTGTTATAAAAAATGTTGTTGGAGGCGCATTGACACCGTAGGTCAGGGCGATATTATCGCCATCGTCAAACCCTGCAGGGAAAGGGAAGTTTTGCTTATCAAGAAATTTTTTAAACTTCCTCTCTTTATCCTGAATCCCGAGCATTAAAAACTCCACGCCCTGCGGATGGTATTTATTATACACCTCTTTAAACACAGGCGCACTATCATTTGAACATGGACACCACGATGACATGAATGTAATGACAAGGGGTTTATCCTTGAATGTGTCCAGAGTAACGGTAGAGCCGTTTGTGAGATTGAGGGTGAATGGAAATGCAGGCTCCCCTACTTTAACATTCGGCTGTGTGCCGCGCGTGCCGGGTGGGGGGCTGCAGGATGATAAGACAGTGAACAGTAAAAATAGAGTTGCAAGTTGCAAGTTGTAAGTTTCAAGCAAAGACTTAAATCTTGAATCTTGAATCTTGAATCTTTTTTTTTTCTTTATCATTTCAACACCCTCTCTATCTCTTTTGACAGTTCATCTTCTGTTACCCCGCCCATCCTTTCGTAGTTTATCCTTCCTTCTTTATCTATTACAAATGTCTTGGGAACGCCGTAGATTTTATATTCCTCTGCGATTTTACCTGTCTCATCTGCCCCATTTAAAAATGTTATGCCAAATTCCTTTATATATTCAAGAGATTTTTCTTTCCAGTCAGAGACAGTAATCCCTATGAATACAACACCTTTATCTTTATATTTTTTGTAAACTCTTTCAAGTTCAGGCGCTTCTTTCCTGCATGGACCGCACCACGATGCCCAGAAGTTCATGACAACAGGACTGCCTTTAAAATCAGTGAGTTTAATTTCTTTTCCACCAAATAGTTTTAATAAAAATTGGGGTGCAAAATCCCCAACTTTTGGTGTCGAAGCAGCTATAGTGTCCGTATTTTGTCCTGATGTGCAGGCAGAAAGAAGAAAGAACATAAAGACCAATATCAGGTATTTCGCTCTGGGAAATGCTTCTGTAGAGAGCGATTTGGGATTAATCATCATTTTCCCTCCCCCGATACCTTTATTGCACACAGACTCCCGCACATTGTGCACACATCTTTGTCAGAGGGCGGGCTTGATTCGCGCAGCGCCCTTGCCTTCTGCGGGTCTATAGATAGTCTTATCTGTTCATCCCAGTTCAAAGCCTTTCTTGCCCTTGACATATTCATATCCCAGTCCATAGCCCCCTTCACACCTTTTGCAATATCGCCTGCATGGGCTGCTATCCTTGATGCAATTACACCTTCCCTCACATCCTCAACTGTAGGGAGCCTCAAATGTTCTGACGGTGTTACATAGCAGAGAAAATCAGCGCCTGCCTTTGCAGCAATTGCACCTCCTATTGCAGATGTTATGTGGTCGTAGCCTGGTGCTATGTCTGTAACAAGCGGACCCAATACATAAAACGGTGCATTGTGGCAGAGCCTTTTCTGAAGGAGTATATTTGCCTCTATCTGATTAAGGGGCATGTGCCCTGGCCCTTCTATCATTACCTGAATACCTTCTTTCCATGCAATCTCAGTCAATTCGCCAAGTGTTATGAGTTCATCAATCTGTCCCCTGTCAGTTGCATCTGCAATGCAGCCGGGCCTCAAACCATCGCCAAGACTCAAGACCATGTCATATTCCTTTGCAATCTTTAAGAGTCTGTCATAATTTTCAAACAAAGGATTTTCCTTTTTATTGTAGTTCATCCACTCTGCCGTAAGCGCGCCGCCGCGGCTGACTATGCCCATAATTCTGCCTTCTTTTTTTATCCTTTCAATGGACCTCCTTGTAACGCCGCAGTGCACAGTAATAAAATCAACGCCGTCATCTGCATGTCTACGGATAATATCAAAGAGTTCATCTGCCTCCATTTCAACAAACGACTTGCCCTTCTTTACTGCCTCAAGTGCTGCCTGATAAACAGGAACAGTCCCAACAGACACAAGGGATTCCTTGATTATTGCCTTCCTTATGTTGTCTATGTCTCCGCCAGTTGAAAGGTCCATAACAGCATCTGTCCCTGCCTCTACAGCAGTCTTTAATTTCTCCAGTTCCAGAGCCATATCAACCCTGTCCTGCGATGTGCCGATATTTGTGTTTACCTTTGTGCGTAAACCCTTGCCAATTGCAAGCGGCTCTATATCATGTTTTTTATTCTTTGTGATAACAATGTTTCCATCTGCAATG